>JAOACP010000056.1 GCA_026417795.1 Thermanaerothrix sp. | reverse complement strand
CCGCCACGAACGTGCTGGACGGTATTATGCTAAGCGTCCTCCCCTTTCCCTTCTCCACATCCAGCAACAGGTGGTGCGCGTTGGCCCCCGAGGCTATCACCTCCCCGCCGGTACCGTTGCGGCTGGCGGTGAAACCCGGGTAACGGGTCTTCCACGGTATGAGCCGCACGGTGCCCAGGAAAACCCTCCTGCCGTCGGGATACACCGCCTCAACCGGCGCCCTGGGCTCAAGGGGAAGCCTCAAGGTGTAGAGCAGCTCCCCACACCAGGCAACTCCCACACCAAACCACGGCCCGGTGCCAAGGAAACCCCACAGGGCCAACCCCAAAACCAACGACGATCTCAACAAAGTCCTCATGGAGAACTATTATATCTCATTAATGTTTATTTTAAAATGATCCCTTCGTCACGATCCCAAGTGTTCCAGCAGGATCTTGACCCCTATGATGATAAGCACGGTCCCGCCGGCCATCTCAAAGGCCCCGCCCCGGGGTTTGAAGAGCCGTCCGGATCCCAGCACCCCCAAAAGGCAAACCAGAAACGTTACTACCCCTATGACCAACGATGTAACGGGCACGTTAAGCCTCATCCCTATGAACCCCACCCCCACCGCCAAGGCGTCGATGCTGGTGCCTATGGACAGGGTCAGCAGCCGCCCGGTCCCAAGGTCTGCGCTGGCGGGGCAAGTCTCCCCCTTGAGCTTCTCCAGCCCCTCCAAGATCATCTTCCCTCCCACAAGGGAAAGGGCCCCGAGGGCCACCCAGTGGTCAACCCTCTCAAGATACCTTCCAAAGGAGCTGGCCCCCAACCACCCAAGCAGGGGCATCAGGGCCTGGAATACCCCAAAGCTCAGGGACAGCTTCAGGGCCCCCCTGATGTCCGACAGTCCGCAAACCCCCATGGCGCAGGACACCGCGAAGGCGTCCATGGAGAGGCTTAGCCCCAGGGCCACCGAGAAGAGAAGATCCAAAAAACATACCCCCATCCGGCTGGATAAACTGGCAAAAACTCGAGTATTTTACTACCATACCATTGACGGCGAAACGTTTCGCTCAGGCGCCAAGCCCATGGGAACTAAGGCCCGGGCTTTAAATATAGTAAAAACAAAAACCCGGCCGCTGGATTAAACCAAAAGGGGGTAGTGGGACTTGAAAAGCCACACCGAGTACATCTGGATGAACACGCCAAAGCGCAAGGAGCTGGTTCACATAACCCCTGTCCTTAACGAGATACTGAAGCGCAGCGGCGTCTCAGACGGGTTCATGCTGGTCTCCGCCATGCACATAACGTCGGGGGTTATGGTGAACGACAACGAACCGGGGCTTCATGAGGACATAATGGAATGGCTCGAGCGTCTGGCCCCGGAGGACCCCTCCTACCGGCATCACATGACCGGCGAGGACAACGGGGACGCCCACCTGAAGCGCATACTGACCCACCACCAGGCGGTCATCCCCGTGACCGACGGCAAGCTTGACCTGGGCCCCTGGGAGAGGGTCTTCTACTGCGAGTTCGACGGCCAAAGGCGCAAGCGGGTGGTGGTTAAGGTGATGGGCCTCTAGGCCTCAGAGCCAAGGTATCGCTTAAGATCCTCCTCCAGCTTACGAATCTTATCTATGAGCCCCGGAAGGGCCGCCAAGACCTCTTCCTTCTCGCTACACCTCCACCGGCGGAGCATGTTAGACAGCTCGCTCTCCAGGGACGCCGCGCCCAGGTACCCGGCGGTCCCCTTGAGGCGGTGGAGGGACTTCTCCACCGCCTCCTCCGTCTCCTGTCGGGAGGAGCCGGACTCAAGGGCGCCCTCAAGGGAGCTCACGTAGCCCGGGAGCATCTCCAGCACGTCGCTGGCGAAGCCCTTCGCCAGATCCCTTGAGCCGTCCGCCATCTCCAGCAGAACCTCCGGATCTATCAGGGACTTCTCCTCGGACGTGAAGGCCCATATGCGCCCCAACTCCCTGCGAAGCCTTGCGGGTGAAACCGGCTTGGCCAGGAAACGATCCATCCCGGCCTCCACGCAGGCCTTCCGGTCCTCCGGCGAGGAAAAGGCCGTTAGCCCCACAACCAACGTCCTCCTTCCGGTGCCCTTCTCCGAGGACCTTATTCGGCGGGTCACCTCAAGGCCGTCCATCACCGGCATCTGAACGTCCATGAGGACCATGTCGAAAGGCCCCTCCTGCTCAAAAAGCTTAAGGGCCTCCTCCCCGTCGGAGGCGGTGGTTACCTCCAGGTTCATCCGGCGCAGCACCGTGGTCATGAGCCGCTGATTTGCCCGGTTGTCCTCCGCCAGCAGCACCTTAAGACCCTTGGGCAGCTCCGGGGCGTCCTCCTCCTTCCTTGGGAGGGGGACACCCTCCGCCCGCTCCAGGGGCAGCCAGAAGGAGAACTCGCTCCCCTCCCCCTTGCGGCTTTTCACTCCTATGGTGCCCCCCATGAGGGACACCAGGCTCTTGCACAGCGCAAGCCCAAGGCCGGTGCCGGGAAGCCGCCGGGTGAGAAGATCCTCCCCCCGCTCGAAGTAGCCGAATATCCTGTCCAGGTGAGCCTCGTCTATGCCCACCCCGGTGTCGGACACCACAAAGAGTACGCCTCCATCCTTCCAGGTTATCTGGGTGGACACGGAACCCCTGTCTGTGAACTTCACCGCGTTGCTCAAAAGGTTCCAAAGGAGCTGCCTCACCCTTACAGGATCGCCCAGGAACAGCCCCTGGGCGGAGGGATCTATGCGGTGGACGAAATCAAGGCCCTTTTTCTCAGCCTCCGCCCACATGAGGCTGAATATGGGGGAACACACCTCCTCAATGGAGAACGGCACCGTCTCCAGCTTCAGCTTCCCCGCCTCCACCGCCGCCAGGTCCAGGATGTCCCCCAGTATGTCCATCAGCGACGACGACGCCTGGTGGATCAGCTCCAGATCCTTCCTCATTCCCTGGTCCCGGCACTCCTCCAGGAGCACCTCCGACAAGCCCACCACCGCGTTCATCGGGGTCCTTATCTCGTGGCTTATGTGGGACACGAAGGCCATCTTGGCCCTTGAGGAGGCCTCCGCCCTCTCCTTGGACTCCCGCAGGACGCGCTCCATCCTCTTCATGGAGGTAACCTCGGTCATGACCCCAACGAAGCCCCCCACCTTGCCGCAGTGGTCGAAGAACGACGCCTTGCGTATCACGAAGTCCCTCCGGTCCTCCCCGGACCCCATGGAGAAGTCAAAGCTCATGCTGCCGGGCTTCTTCAGCAGCTCCATGTCGGAGCTCACGTCCCGGGCAACGAACTCCTCCGGCAGGGACCCGGGCTCCATCTGAAAGTCCCCGTCGCAAAGGCCGAAGAGCTCCTGGAAGGCCCGGTTGAACCCCTGGTACCTGCCCCGGGAGTCCTTGTAGAACACCGGGCTCGGGATGGTGTCAAGCAGGGTCTTGAGAAACTTGAGCTGGTCCTTCTGCTCCCTGTCGATGCGCCTTACCTTGGTAAGATCGTCTATGAAGCCGAAATGCAGGTAGTCCTCCGTATCGTTGGAAAACCCCCTCACCACGGTGGCTATTATTCTCACGGGGATCCTGGATCCGTCGGACCTCAAAAGCTCTATCTCGTACCGGCGCTGCCACCGGATGTTCCTAAGACTCCACTGGTAGTCTATTATGGACCTTTGATCCTCCGGCACCAGGGTCCAAAGGGACTCCCCCACTATCCTGTCCCTTCCGTAGCCCAGCATGGTCTCGAAGGACTTGTTTACGTAGGTTATCCTTCCCCCCCGGTCAACGGTCAAGAAGGCCTCCCCAGCGTTGTCAAGCACCGTCTTCCACTTGAGCTCGGACCGCCGGAGCTCCTCCTGGTAGCGCCTCAACTCCGACACGTCCTGGGCTATGCCCACCAGGTACTTGCACACCCCGCTCTCGTCCCGGTGCCCCACCGCCCGCAAGGCCACCCACACCTCGCTCTGGTCCCCTCTTATCATCCGGACCTCCGCGGAGGCCTTGCCGTCCGATTGGGCCTCTTCCAAAAAGGCGTTGAACGCGCCCACGTCATCGGGATGTATCACCATGCCCAGGTTGAAACGGACCAGGAAATCCGGTATGGGCATCCTGAGGAGTTCCTCCATGCCAAGGGTTAGGAACATCCACTTGCGGTCCGCCGTCCTGATGCACCATATGGGGTCAGGGCAGGAGTGCAAAAGATCCAACAGCGGAAAGTCCAGAAAACCCGACCCCTCATAACCAAAGGGCATAGCAACCACTCCTTCCAGCTTCACCGGTACGGGTGCAAGAGATCTTACCGGTCCGTCTTGGCCACGGGGACGTAAAGGTTAACCGGCCTGCCCCTGCCAATGTGTTTGAGCTTAAGTTCCACCTCTCCCTCCCGGACGAGGTAGTCCAGGTAGCGGCGCACCGTGGACTTTGAAAGTCCAAGCTCCTCCGCCAGGCCCTCACCGGTCATCTCCCCGTTGGAGGACAGGCAGGATAATATTCCCTTGAGCGTGGCCCTGTGAAGCCCCTTGGGCAGCTCCTCCCCCGAGTCCCCCCGGGGGAAGAGCCTGTCTATGTCGTCCTGGGAAAGCCTCTGGTCAAGCCTATCGATCCGGCGCCTAAAGGCCACGAAGTCCTCCAGGGCCCTTTTGAACCGGGAGGCCCCGAAGGGCTTTATGAGGTAGTCGAAGATGCCAAGCCGCATGGCCTCCCCCACCACCTTGGGGGCCCCCTCGGAGGACACCACCACGGCGTCCACCTCCGCCCCCAGGGCCCGGATCCGCCTTAGCGCCGCAAGTCCATTGGCCCCCTCAAGATATATGTCGAGGATTAAAAGGTCCGCCCTGCCGCCCCTTTGGAAGAAGTCCAGCAGCTCGTCCCCAGAAGAGGCCACCCCTATGAGCCTTATCCCCTCCACCCCCTCCATGAAGGCCCTGTAGAGCCTCACCATGGATCGGTCGTCCTCGGCTATAACCGCCCCGTAGGGAACCATGGAAGCCCCCCTTTCGTCAAACAACACGGTTCAATGATAGACGAAAGGGGGATCTTGTTCCACACTATAGGCACGGGACCTATCAAGACGCGGACGCGTCAAGGGCCGGGTAAGGGCTGTAGGAAGGTGATAGATGCCCCGCCCCTTCCTTCCCGCTCACCTTGAAGCGGGATATCTCGCGATCCAGCTTCTCCGCTATGGCCGCAAGCTCCGTGGCCCCCTGGGCCACCTGCTCCGCCACCTGGGAGACGTCCCTTATCTGGGACGCCACCACCGAGGTGGCCTCGTGCACGTCTCGGGTCTTGTCCGCCATGCCCTGGATCACTGAGGCTATCTCCTCAGCGCTGGCGGCCTCCTCCTCGGCGGTGGCCGCCATGTCCTGGGCCGCCATGGATATGCCGCTTAGGCTCTCGCTTAT
>JAOACP010000055.1 GCA_026417795.1 Thermanaerothrix sp. | reverse complement strand
CTTTTTGGCCGTCTGCAAGCTGGGGGTTCTCCTGCCAGTTTCGTAATTCGCAATTGTGCTTTGTGCTAGCTCAACGGCCCTAGCCAGCTCGGCCTGGGTTAGCTTCCTCTTTTTCCGTAACTCTGCTAAGGTCTTGGGCATCCTGATCACCCGGTTGCGTTTTGGCGTCTTCCTGGTCTGATTATAGAATTGCATAAGGCAATTTGTCAAGGGCAAGTTTTCGATCTGGCACCAAAAATTTTCGAGGTGCAATTATTGGGGTATAATGGGGCCAGATAACCGCCCGAGAGGGGGTGGAAGGAGAATGGAATTTGGCGAGGGAGAAGCCCTGCATATAGCTTCAAAGCTGAAGAAGCTTCGGAAACAGAAGGGACTAACCCAGGAAGAGGCAGCGAAGGCCCTCAACATTGCCAAGAGCACGCTGGGCAACTACGAGATAGGCCGGCGCGCACCAGACTTGCCCATGCTGATTAAGCTCGCCGACTTCTATGGGGTCTCCCTGGATTACTTCCGCATGAGCGGTAACGGCCAATCCCAGCCGTGGTGGGAACGCGATGAGCCCCCGACAGACATTGAGCTAATGGAGTTTATTCGGGAGCATTCCAACCTTCGCCGCATGGGATATCCGCTTGACGAAGACGCCAAAGAGGACGTGCTTCTTTTCCTGCGGGCGGCCTACGACCATATGAAGAGGGAGAGGGAGGCCAAAAAAAGAAAGGCCGCCGAAGCGGCCCAGAAAAAGGATGAGGGGAAAGATTAATGCAGCCTCCCTACTACGTCGCCGAAGCCTGGAAGCTGGCCGAGAAGTACCAGACGCGCGACCCGGAGCGGATAGCCTGGGAAAAGGGAATCAAGATAATCCACCTCCCGTTCCGCTCCATATACGGCATGTCTCTCCGGCTGGGCAGGCATAAGCTGATAGGGGTAAAATCCGACCTGCCCGAGCCGGCACAAAAGCTGGTTATCGGCCACGAGTTAGGCCATTTTGTCTTGCACCCCAAGGGGAATTTTTTCTTCGTCCTCACTCAAACCCTATTCTACGGTAAAGAGGAATACCAGGCCAATATGTTTGCCGCCGCCCTAATGCTCGGAGAGGATCTGGTGAGGTATGAGCCCGTAGTAAGGGAGCTTGCCGCCGGTAAGGCGGACAGGCTGATAAAAATACTTAAACAAGAAGGGAGCCTTCCGGCCCCCTAACGAAGGGTTTTAACACCGCCGGACTCGGCCCCTTCAGCATACCCCATCCGGCCGAGCCCGAGCCCGTAAACCCTTGAGAATCAAGGCTGGTGAGCCACGGAGGATTCGAACCTCCGACCCACGGATTAAAAGTCCGTTGCTCTACCTGCTGAGCTAATGGCCCAGCATTTTCAACGGTTTGCGGGCCTGTCTTCCTCGTTAGGTGCGCCGGACTCCCGCCTTCAAGGGGGAGTTTTTATGGCACGGCTCACTAAAATTGTACCCGTATTGCCAACCCAATGGGAAGATGCCCTCAGGGAATTTCTCACTTACAAAGCCGCCCAGCGGCGGGCGGAGCGGACGCTTCACGACTACCAGGTTCACGTAAGCCGTTTCTTCGGCCTTTATCCCGATGCTTGGCGGGATTACGACCGGCTTAAAGCCGCCGCCCTGGAGTACATGGCCCGGGCGGCCAACCTAGCGCCTGATACCTACAACCTGCGCCTGAAGTACCTCCGGGCCTTCTTTGCCTGGTGCGTGGCACAGGGATACTTGCCTGCCAACCCGCTGGAGGGGCTGAAGGCCCGCCGCTCGGTAGGCCGTTTCCGGCCCATTGACGAAGAGGCCCTGGCCCGCTTGCTGCGCCTGCCGGATCAATCCACCTATGCGGGGCTTCGAGACTATGCCCTGCTGCTGCTCTTCCTCGATACCGGCATTCGGCCAGCCGAGGCCTTTAGCCTGCGCTTGGAGGATATAAACCTGCGAAGCCTGGAGGTTCGGGTGCGGGAGGAAACGGCCAAGACCCGCATTTCCCGCACCTTGCCCATATCGGCCGAAACGGCTAAGGCCTTACAGAAGCTTATCGCCGTGTTGCCCCCAACTTGGCGGGCCGATCGACCTTTCTACACCTGCGAGGGCAAACCCATGACCCTGGACGCTTGGCGGCAGAGGCTGGAGCATTACGGCCGAAAGCTGGGCTGCAAGATAAGCCCCTACGACCTGCGCCACGCTTTCGCGACCATGTACCTGCGGAACGGGGGCGATATACATTCCCTGCGGCGGCTGCTGGGGCACGCTACCCTGGATATGGCCAAGCGGTACGTTCATTTGTCCCAGGCCGATCTGCGGGAGGCCCATTCGCGGGCCAGCCCCATTTCCGGCCTCCTATCCCGGAAGGAGAGGATAAGGAAACTAAGGCCGAAAGAAAGGGCCCCGTAGGCAAGGGGCAGATGGCAGGAAATTTCCGGGCGGTCTAGAAGGGTAGAACCAGCTTTGGGAAAGGAGTGAACACGCCATGACAACATCTCGCCGCTTAGTATTCCTCGCCGGCATCGTTATTCTGGCCCTGATACTCGGCGCCTGGCTGGCCCAGGGTGACATCGCCATTCCCGGCATTAGGCCGGCAAACCCAGGAGAGGAAGCAGCAATGGCGGAAACGGCAGCCCCAGAGGACGAGGCGGCCAAATACGCGCAGCAAGCCAAGCAGGAATGGATTGAGAAGACCAGGCAGGCTTATGCCAGGGCTAAGGCGTACTTTGAAGCGGGCGAGCTGGAGAAGGCCCGGATAGTGGCCATGCGGGGTGTCCATTTCCCACCTTCTATTGCCCTTGCGGCCATAGAAGAGGAGGTCGAGCCGCCCTATCCTGTTGTGCCCGAAGGGCCAAGTGGGGCGGCAATCCTCGCCTACTTCCCCGAGGGTGAAACCCTGCGGTTCTTCTACATTCCCTCAGGCTCCGATTTTCAGGTGTTCTATTTCGAGCCCCTACCCGGCCAGGACAGGTTCGGGGTCAAATGGGTGGGCCTAGCCACAAAGGCGGAACCCTTCACTTCCGAGTCGCCGGATACCCTTAGCCGGTATCTGGCCGCCGCTGGCTACATGATCCAGCGCGAAGTCGGCGAAAGGCCCACAATAAGTGGCCCTCTTACTGGCTACTACGATCCCCCTTTTTCCTATGATACGCTCAGGGTGACCATACCTGCTGATCCGCAACCCGCAGACGGCTATAAGATTTGGGAAGATTTCCTTGCCCCACGCGCCAGCAAGATAAAGGACACTTATCGACACCTACCCGACGGCTCAATAGTTCCTGCTTTTTAGGTCAGACAGTAGCTGAATAGGGGGCAGGACGGGCCTGCCCCCTATTCTTCTTTGTACCCTCCTAGTAGGGGCACACTCCTATACTGTCTCCGGCTCCACCTGGCTTGCGGACGGCAAACCGTTCGTAGCTACTAGTGTTGCGAACATAAGGATTATAGTTTGGTGTGTTACCGCCCACCCTGTAGCAATCTATAAACCCATCAGCCAGGTATTCGTGGAGTATCTCGTAACGGACGACCCCGCTGTTATCGATATAGGAGCCGTAGCATCTTACGAAATCGAACGGGTACGACCATTTAATGGCGTCCATGGCATTGTAGGGCTCGCAATCCACGACAAACTTTGGGTTATAGCAGTTCTTGGTGCCGTTGCTGGAGGATTTCAGCCTGAAGGTATACATAAGAGTATTGTTTACATAGAAGCCTATGTCGCACTCGTAACCCCCGGAAACCGCATAAGGGCCGCCCACTACCCTTACTTCCAGTTTTACCACTTCAGGGTCTGAAATGGGAGTAGAACGGCGCCAAAGCCTAGAACCGTTACGGTTAACGAACGGGTACCAACCCCTTTGCTTGCCATTCCGCCCGAACCATTCCTCGGCGGTCATAGATACCCCGCATTCGCAGGAGGCCGCCCATTGCGGCGGGCTTACACTCCAATTGACCAAATCGAGGCCAACATAGGCGCAGACGTAGCTGTCGTTCGGAAGCCCAGAGTCCCAATAGAAGGCGGAGTAAGAAGGTATATCGAGCCACGTTGAAGCGTCACCAACCCTGGCACCCGCCCAGCGCCTATCATCGCAGGGGTAGCTTCTAGATTGCACGTATCCCCTTACCCGATAACTTCTCGCTACTGGCATCTGAAAGTACCCTCCCTAATGCGTTTTTGGTTTGATGAACTTGGCAGCATGAACCCGGTTCCCGACCGGCTAAACCCTCAACGGCATCACCCCCCTGGATCAGGTAAGAGCCCCAGCCTGTCGAACCAGACCAGGACTTTCTGCTCGCTCTCGCTTAGCAACTCCGGATTAAAGACCAGGCCCTTAGCAATTGCCTTGGCCACGGCCTGCCTCGCCCAGGGCTTAATGTTGGGCAGGGCCTCCGGCGGGGCTTGGCTTCTTATGCCCAAATGGGCGAAAAGCCCCTTAGCGATGGCCCCGGCCAGGGCCTTTTGGAATTCCGGCCGGCCGAGCTGCTTCTCCTGGGCCGGATTAGTAATAAACCCCTGCTCGATAAGGATTGCAGGGGCCTTCGTTTCCCGCAGGATTTGGAAGTTCTCCGCCCTTACCCCGCCCTCCGGCCAGCCGGTGGCTTCTACCAGGGCCGCCAGCACCTTCTCGGCCGCCCTTTCCGCCTCGCTCCCGTGCCGGTACACGAAGACCGCCAGATAATCCGGCTCCGGGGTCTTCCAGGCGTTGCAATGAAGCGAAACCGCCAGATCAACTCCCTGGCGGTTCAAAAAGTCGCTGCGCTCTTTCAGCTCTACCGTCCTATCCTCCCGGCGGGTCATTACCACCTCTACCCCGGCCTGTTTCAGAAGCTTCTCCAGCTCTAGCGCCACGGCCAGGTTAACGTCCTTTTCCTTCAGCCCGCTTGGGCCTACCGCCCCAGGGTCTTTCCCGCCGTGGCCCGGATCTAAGCCGACTTTAGGCATTGCCCTTCCCCTCCTCGGCCTTCTGCTTCAGGCTCTCCAAAGCCGCCCGCAAGGGAGCCGGTATGGGTACTCCCGCCCGGCCAAGGTTTTCTACCACCGAAAGGCCCTCGTTGGCGATGTAGAACCATATCACCAGGCCCCGGAAAAGCTCCTGCCCCAGGGCGGTATCGAGCAGGTGGGCCAGGGCGACGATTACGAAGATGAGCGCCTTGCGGGTAATGCCCTTCCAGCCCACGTTGCTGTCCAGCTTCTTCTCCTGGTAGGCCGCGATAACGCCGGTAAGGTAATCCAGAACCATGAAGGCCACCAGCACTTTGAGGTAGACATCCCACCCTCCAAAAAGGGCGGTGGCCAGCCCTCCCAGGCCGGCCAGAAGGTAGCGCAGCCAGGCAAAATACTGCTCCATTTCCTTCGCCTCCCCTCATGTTCTAGGCGGCAAGGCCACCGTAAAAATGTAGCAGCCGGCTTCAAAGCCGGCCGCGAAATCCCTGCTCTGCGATGTGTTGGTCACCGTCCCCCGCTCTATCCCCGCCTCCCCGTCGTTCATGTTCTCCGGCTTAAGGGGCAGCCAGACCTTCTCCAGGGGAAAATCGGGAGTATCCGCCCGGCCTATCTGCAGGTACCCTACCCGGAAGGGGCCGAAGCTGATTTCGTCCTCATCCCCCAGGCCCATGTAGCAGCCCACGCAGGCCTTGGCGTCGAATTGGTTCGGGTTAAGGCTTCCCGCGCCTCCGTAAAGCGGCCCGCAGAACACCTCCTCGCCGTTGACGTAGAAATGCACCCGCCAGCGGTAGCTGCCGGATATGACCTCCAGCTTCCCCACCCGCAGCTCCAGGGTGCAGGCC
>JAOACP010000054.1 GCA_026417795.1 Thermanaerothrix sp. | reverse complement strand
CTTCTTGGCCCAAATGGCGGCCTGCTCAAAGGTGCCCCCCACCGCAACGCCCACCACCACCGGAGGACAGGGGTTGGGACCTGCCTGACGCACGGTGTCAACGATGAAGTCGATGACGCCCCCTTCGCCGTCCGCGGGCTTCAACATGGCGATCCGGCTCATGTTCTCGCTGCCCATGCCCTTCGGCGCCACCGTAACCTCAACCCGGTCGCCGGGCACCATGTTAAGATGCACCACCGCCGGCGTGTTGTCCATGCTGTTCCGCCTTTCGTATATGGGGTCGTACACCACGGATTTTCTAAGGTAACCCTCCAGGTACGCCTCCCTAATCCCCTGGTCCACCGCCTCCTGAAGGGAGGATCCCTCCAAAACCGCCTCCTGTCCCCATTCCACGAACACCACCGCAAGGCCGCAGTCCTGGCATATGGGAAGCCGGTCCGCCTGAGCTATCTCGAAGTTGGCCACTATGTCGGAGAGGGCCTCCCCCGCAAGCTCGCACCGCTCATCCCTCAAAGCCCTCTTAAGACTGTCTTTCACGTCCGGCGGAAGCTCAAAGTTGGCCTTAAGCGCCAGGGACCTCACCAGATCCGAAAGGTCCCTGGACCTTATCGACCTTACCACGGTCACACCCCCCGTCCCGATGAAGCATGGCTTACCAACCACCCCATATCTTACATCCCATTGGGATAAAAGGGACATAAACATCATCCCAAATGAAGGACAAAAAACCGGGAGGGCACGAGGGCCCTCCCGGCGGGATTCGTTGCGCTTTTAAAGCCCAAGGGGCTTACGCGGTAAGCAGCGTCAGCATGGCCCCGGCGGCCACGGCGGTTCCTATGACCCCCGCCACGTTGGGACCCATGGCGTGCATGAGCACGTAGGAACCGGGGTACTCCTGCTGAACCACCCTCTGGCAGACCCTAGCGGCCATGGGGACCGCAGAGACGCCGGCGGCGCCTATGACTGGGTTGATCTTGCCTCCCGAAAGGGTCTTCATCACCTGACCGAAGATGCAGCCCCCGGCGGTGCTGAATATGAAGGCCACAAGCCCCAGGGCTATGATCTTTATGGTGGCGGCGGTGAGGAACGACTCCGCCTCCATGGTGGCCCCCACGGTTATCCCCAGGAATATGGTGGTGGCGTTGAGTATCTCGTTCTGGGCCGCCTGGTTGAGCCGCTCGGTGCAGCCGCACTCCCGCAAGAGGTTCCCGAACATGAGCATCCCTATGAGGGGAACCGCCGGGGGAAGTATCAGGCCACAGGCGATGGTGCTTATGATCGGGAAGAGCACCCGCTCGGTCTTGGTCACGGGCCGCAGCTGCTCCATCCTGATGCCCCGGTCCGCCTTGGTGGTTAAGAGCTTTATCACCGGCGGCTGGATCAAGGGCACCAGGGACATGTAGCTGTACGCCGCCACCGCCACGGCGCCCACTATCCTTGGGGCCAGCTTCATGCATAGGTAGATGGAGGTGGGCCCGTCGGCCCCTCCTATTATCCCTATGGCGGCGGCCTCCCTTATGTTGAAGCCCAGGAACATGGCCCCCACCACCGCCACGAACACCCCAAGCTGGGCGGCGGCGCCCAGGAGGAACGTTATGGGGTTGGCCAAAAGAGGTCCGAAGTCCGTGAGGGCCCCTATGCCCATGAATATTATTATGGGGTAGAGCTCATGCTTGGTCCCGAAGGACACGTAGTACAGGAACCCGCCGGGATCCACTATCCCCGACAGGGGTAGGTTCACCAGAAGACACCCGAAGGCTATGGGGGTGAGCAGAAGGGGCTCGAACCCCTTTGCGATGGCCAGGTACAAAAGCACCAGGGCCACCACTATCATCACCAGGTTTCCTCCGGAGAGTCCCACAAGCCCCGACTGTTCTATGAGGCCCCTAAGGGCCGCTAAGTAGAGTTCCATCCCTCTCCCTCCCTGGGGAGCCTAAGCTATGACCACCAGGACGTCCCCGGTGTTCACCGAGTCACCCTCCTTGCAGCGCACCTCAGACACGGTGCCTGCCACGGGGGCGAAGATCTCGTTCTCCATCTTCATGGCCTCCAGGATTATTATGGCCTGTCCGGCGGACACCGAAGCGCCCTGCTGGACCATGACCTTCAGTATCTTGCCCGGCATCGGGGCGGTCACAGCGCCGCTTCCCGCCGGAGCCGCAGGGACAGGAGCCGGAGCAGGAGCCGGCGCAGGGGCTGGAGCTGGAGCGGGAGAAGGCACAGGGGCGGGGGCCGCCGCGGGGACGGAACTGGAAGCTCCTACCTCCTCCACCTCTACCTCGTAAGCCTTGCCGTTAACTACCACTCGATACATGCGACCCATGGGGCATACCTCCTAATAGGGATGGTTATCTTGCGAATCCTTAGCAAACATCCGCCTGTGCCAACAGGCCTTAGACCTTACAAAAAGCGGTTAAAGCTCAAAGCCCTCCAGGTTGTCCAGCTTGGCCATGGTCCTCCAGTGGCTCGCCGGAGCGGCGGGCATGGGCCTTACGGATTTAACCGCCACCGGACGGCCCATGAAGGCGCACAGGGAGGCGGTTATGGCCGCCACCAGCTCCAGGTCCTCGCAATGGGAAGCATCCAAGGGCCTTGCGGGCGCGGCGGGAGCCGGGGCGGACGCAGGGGCGGAAGCCGCGGGGGAAGGACCCGAACCGCCGGATACCTTGCCCCGGGAGTCAACCGCCTGGGCCACCATCTTGGTGGCCATCATCACCAGCATGAGCCCCACGATGACCAGGAAGACTATGCTGAAGGCGATGAGGGACATGAGGACCCCTCCCATGGGGCCCACGAAGTGGTCGTGAATGCTCATCCCCTATCCCCTCCTTAGTGGGGCATTATGCCGTGCTTGCGCTTGGGCCTTAGCTCCCTCTTGCCGTCGCACATCACCAGCGCCTGGTATATGGCGCCCCGGGTCTCCTCGGGCAGGATCACCCGATCCACAAAACCCCTGGAGGCCGCCTGGTAGGGGTTGGCGAAGGCCTCCCGGTACTCCTCTATCTTCTGGGCCCTCATGGCCGCCTTGTCCTCCGCGGCGTCGATCTCCTTGCGGAAGATGATGTTGGCCGCCCCCTCGGCCCCCATGACGGCGATCTCCGCCTGGGGCCAGGCAAGCACCACGTCGGCGCCCAGGTCCTTGCTGCACATGCCAAGGTATGACCCACCGTAGGCCTTTCTTAACACCACGGTTATCTTTGGAGACGTGGCCTCGCTGTAGGCGTAGAGCAGTTTGGCCCCATGCCGGATTATGCCGCCCATCTCCTGGTTGAGCCCTGGAAGGTACCCCGGCACGTCCTCAAAGGTGACTATGGGGATGTTGTAGGCATCGCATATCCTTATGTGCCGGCTGGCCTTGTCGGAGGCGTCGATGTCAAGGCAGCCCGCCATGTAGTTGGCCTGGTTGGCGATGATGCCTATCACCCGTCCACCCACCCGGGCGAAGCCGGTCACTATGTTCCTGGCCCAAAGGGGCTGAACCTCGAAGAAGTCCCCTCCGTCCACCACCTTGCGGATCACGTCCCTCACGTCGTAACCCTTGTTGGGGTTGGTGGGCACCGCCTCCCTAAGGCTCATGTCAAGCCTCATGGGGTCGTCCCCGGTTTGAGCGCAGGGGGGATCCTCCATGTTGTTGCTCGGCAGGTACGAAAGGAGCTTCCTCACCTGGGCGAAGCACTCGTCCTCGTTGGAGGCGAAGAACTGGGCAACCCCGGAGGTGGTGTTGTGGGCCATGGCGCCGCCGATCTGCTCAGAGGTGACGTCCTCGCCGGTCACCGCCTTTATGACCGCGGGGCCGGTGATGTGCATGATGCCGATCTTGTCCACCATGAATATGAAGTCCGTAAGCGCCGGGCTGTAGACCGCCCCTCCGGCGCAGGGACCCGCTATGACGGATATCTGAGGCACCACGCCGCTGGCCTTAACGTTCCTGAAGAAGATGCTGCCGTAGCCAGAAAGGGCGTCCACCGCCTCCTGGATCCTGGCGCCGCCGGAATCGTTTATTCCTATCACCGGACAGCCGTTCTGGAGGGCAAGATCCAGGACCTTGCATATCTTCTTGGCGTGCATCTCCCCGAGAGACCCGCCGAGCACGGTGAAGTCCTGGCTGTAAACGTACACCATCCGGCCCTCCACGGTGCCGTAGCCGGTTACGACGCCGTCGCCGAGGAACTTGGTCTTCTCAAGGCCGAAGTTGGTGCAGCGGTGCTCCACGAACTCGTCTATCTCAACGAAGCTGCCGGGGTCCAGGAGACGCTCTATCCTCTCCCGGGCGGTAAGCTTGCCCTTCTCGTGCTGCTTTTCGACGGCCTTCTTGCCGCCGCCGTCGTGAGCGGCCTTTCGCTTGGCAAGCAGCTGCTCGCAAAGCTCGTCGATGGTACGATCCGCCATGACTCTACCTCCTTATTTTGACGTGCCCGGCGGGACTGGGTCCCGCCGGACCGCTTGGGACGCCTATCTCTCGCTTATCTCCAGCAGCACCCCTCCGGAAGCCTTGGGGTGCACGAAGGCTATCCTGGCGCCCCCGGCGCCCTTCCGGGGCTTCTCGTCTATAAGACGGACGCCCTTGGCCTTCAGCTCCTCCAAAGCCTCCTCTATGTTGGGCACCCGGATGGCTATGTGGTGGATTCCCTCTCCCTTGGCCTCGATGAACTTGCTCACCGGGCTGTCCTCGGCGGTGCCCTCCAGCAGCTCTATCTCCGTGTCGCCCAAGGGCAGGAAGGCGGTCTTGACCTTCTGCTCCGCCACCTCCTCCACCCCGTGGCACTGGATGCCAATCACGTCCTGCCAGAACTTCAGGGACTCCTCAATGCTCCTCACCGCTATGCCTATGTGGTCCACCACAGTTGGCTTCATCAGTTGGAGGCCTCCTTCCTTCTCTTCTCAGCCACCGCTTCCTCAAGCCACTTTATGCAGTCCCCGGTGGGGGTGCCAGGACCAAAGATGGCCCCCGCCCCAAGCTCCAGGAGCCTCGGCACGTCGGACTCCGGTATGACCCCGCCGCCGAAGACTATTATGTCCCCAGCCCCGCGCTCCCTGAGCATGTCGATGATCACCTTGAAGTAGTGCTCGTGGGCCCCGGACAGGATGCTTATGCCGATGGCGTCGGCGTCCTCCTGTATGGCGGTCTGAACTATCTGCTCCGGGGTCTGGCGAAGCCCCGTGTATATGACCTCCATCCCCGCGTCCCTGAACGCCCTGGCTATGACCTTGGCGCCCCGGTCATGCCCGTCAAGCCCCGGCTTGGCCACCACAACCCTTATCTTACGGTCGCTCATCTCTCGAGTCCTCCCGCCTTAAAAGACTTAAAGAACCACGTTCTCCTTGTACTCCCCGAAGACCTCCCGGAGAACCCCGCAGATCTCGCCCTCGGTGGCGTAGTTCCTGACCGCCTCTATTATGTGGGGCATCAGGTTCTCCTCCCCCTGGGCAACCCGGCGGATGTTCTCAAGGCAGTCCCGGACCTTCAGGTTGTCCCGGCTCTCCTTCAGCTTAGCAAGCTTCTTGACCTGCATCTCACCCACCGCGGGGTCCACCTTGAGAAGGGTCCGCTCCGATGCGTCCTCCTCGATCTGGAAGCGGTTCACCCCAACCACGATCCGGTCTCCGGACTCCACCGCCTTCTGGTACTCGTAGGCGGCGTCCTGGATCTGCTGCTGCACGTAGCCCTTCTCGATGGCCACCAGCATGCCGCCCATCTCGTCGATCTTGCGGATGTACTCCCTGGCGCCCTCCTCGATTTGGTTGGTGAGCGCCTCGATGACGTAGCTCCCAGCCAAGGGGTCTATGGTCTGGGTGACCCCGGACTCGTAGGCCACGATCTGCTGGGTCCTCAGGCTGTCTCTTATACACATCT
>JAOACP010000053.1 GCA_026417795.1 Thermanaerothrix sp. | reverse complement strand
AGCTGGTGGAGGAAGGGGCGGTGCTGCTGGACGTGCGGGGCCCGGGGGAGAAGGAGGTCCAGGGGCAGCTGCCCTTTGACGGGATACTGGAGATCCCCTTGGGCCAGCTTGAAAGGCGTATAGCCGAGGTGCCCACGGGCAAGAAGGTGGTGGCCTACTGCAAGATATCCATGCGGGGCTGGGACGCCATGGCGATACTTAGGAAACACGGCTTCAAGGACCTGGCGGTGCTGGAGGGTGGCGTGGTGGGCTGGCCCTTCGATCTCAAGAAACAGTAGGCTTGACCTTGCGGGCCCCCTTCGCCGGGGCCCCTTAATCTTTACGCCATCTTCGCCATCCCGTTGCGGGATGGCGGGCTAGAGCCTGAGCCCCCCGTTGCGGCTCTTGTAGCGCTTTAGTATCAGGTGGGTCTGGACCCGGCTTATCCCCTTTAGGGAGTAGACGTGGTGCAGCACGAATCGCTCCAGGTCCTCCATATCCTTGAGGAGTGCGTGCATGTGGAGGGTGCTTGAACCGGTCATGAGGTACAGGTTCTCCACCTCCGGCTTCTCCGCCAGGGCGTGGGCCACCGAGTCCAGGTAGAAGGGCTCCACGTCGATCTCGAAGAAGGCGGAGACGTGTTTTCCCGCCGCCTCGGGGTTTATGGTGATGGTGAAGCCCTCGATTATGCCCTCCTGCCGGAGCCGGTCGATCCGCTCCTTTATGCTCACCCTGGTGAGCCCGTACTTGCGGCCCAGCTCCGCGTAGCTCACCCTTCCGTCGGCGGTGAGATCCTCCAGCAGGTTCAGGTCCAACTGGTCCATGGGAAACCTCCCCTTGTAAACCTCAGCCCCTATTTTACAGGCAAAGAGCTTAACAAAAAAACAGGCCCTGGGGAAGGGCCTGTCCATTGAAAGGGGAGCTGCTGCTAGAGCCCCTTGAGCTTCTTAAGGTCCCGGCGGATCTCCCCCTGGGACGTGGGGGAGCGGCGAAGCCCCTTCACGGTCAGGTCCTTGGTGACCCAGATGAGCACCGGCACGTTTCGGACCTTGAGGTGTTTGAAGAGTCCTTCCTCCCCTCCCGCCTCCGCGAAAGCCTTAGACTTTACGTCCCAGGACTCCCAAACCGCCTTGGTGAAGCCCAAGGGGTAGTAGGCGGTGGCTATGGGCACCACCGCGAATGGGGGATTGGGGCCTAACTGCTCCAGCAACTGCTCAGCCCCCTTTATCTGGGCTTCGCAGGAGGGGCAGCCGGGGGAGAAGAGGACGATGAGCGCCAGGTCCCCGGAGAAGGCCTCCGAGAGCCTCGTGGGCCCTTGGGAGGACAGGGGGACCAGGGACGCGTCCGGGAGGCGCTCCGGGGCCTTGGCGAGGCAGTCCCCGGCGGGGAAGGCCATAAGGGCCCCCAGGAGCAGGAGGAGCTTTATAAGCCTTGCCGCCGGGGATTCGGCGGATGGCGCCGCGCCGGTTGGTCCAGGGGCGGCGCAGGGCCGCCCCCCAAGGATCCTAGGCCTCAAGGCTTACGTTGTTTCCTATCCCCATGCTCCCCAAGAGCTTCTGGAGCATGTCCTGCTGAAGATCCGCCGCGGTCTTCATTATCTTGTTCGCCGCCGCGTACTGGATCTGCAGCCCCGTCATGAGCTCCTTCTGGGACTGCGCCGCTGAGACCAACTCCATGGGCATCACCTCCGTGTGGTTTTTCGGCTCCACATTAGTTTATCGTATCTTAAGGGGCTTAAATCAAGGAGGGTCTTAAAAAGTCCACGCCCCCTTGACTTATGGGGGGGAGTGTTTTATGCTCCCAAGTGTTTGATGGACAAAACAAACTTGGCCCCCGGGGCAGAGGACGATAGAGCATGTGGTCGAAGCGTTCCGAGGATTATCTGGAGGAGATGTTCCTGGAGGAGATGGCGGGCCGGATGCCCTCGGTGACAGGGCTTGCGAAGGCCCTGGAGGTCACCAAGGGCACGGTGGTGTCGGTCCTTAAGAAACTGTGCGCCGAGGGGCTTTTGGAGCACGAGAGGTACGGCAACCCGTCCCTTACGGAGGAGGGCCGCAAGAGGGCCCTTTCCATATACCGCCGCCACCAGGAGCTGGCCCACTTCTTCAGGCTCCTTGGGGTCGAGGCTCAGAGGGCCCAGCAGGTGGCCTGCGAGATGGAGCACCTGTTGGACGACCAGGTGGAGATGAGGCTGCTTGCCCTGTCGGACTACATATGCGAGGGCTTGCGCAACGGGGAATCCTGGGCCCTGGAGCTGAAAAGGCGCCTTGAAAGCCCCCTGGACCTGCCTCACCCCATGTGCCTTGGGGGGGAGGAGAAGAGGTGCCGGGTGGTGAGGATCACCGCCGAGGGGGCCTTGAGGAAGCGCCTTTTGGAGATGGGGATGGTCCCCGGGACGGGGGTGGAGCTCAAATGCCGCTCCTGGGGGGAGGACCCGCTGGAGGTGGAGGTGCTGGGGCGCCTTTTGGGCCTTAGGTCCCATGAGGCCCGGTGCGTTTGGGTCTCTCCGGTTTCGGAGGGCTAGCGGCCCCAGCCCTTGCGGGGCGTGGGGCCGCGGCTGCGTTTTGAACTTTTAATTCCATGATCGGGAGGGGTTGCCATGTGTCCTTTGAGCTCCGCGGCGGAGGGGGAGGTCCTCTCGGTGGTGCGGGTTAGGATGGAGCCCGGGGAGGTCAAGA
Source organism: Thermanaerothrix sp. (assembly GCA_026417795.1). Classification (NCBI taxonomy): domain Bacteria; kingdom Bacillati; phylum Chloroflexota; class Anaerolineae; order Anaerolineales; family Anaerolineaceae; genus Thermanaerothrix; species Thermanaerothrix sp. The sequence goes on along the minus strand of JAOACP010000053.1, from coordinate 3,498 downwards.
AGCTGGGGGAGATGGGGGTCTCCCCGGGCGTGAGGCTTAGGCTCATCCGGAGGGACCGATTTTCCGTGGTGGTGGACGCCGCCGGGGCCCGGCTGGCCTTAGGGGGCCAGACGGCGTCCCGCATTTGGGTGGTACCCGCCGTATAGGGGTGTGTTTTTTTAGGGTCTTTTAAGTTTTATGGGTCAAACAAATTGGATCTCCAAGACGGAACGGGGGTAATTGGAATGGATAAGAGGCTTGAAGGTTCCCTTCTCCTCTCCGAGGCCAGGGAGGGGGCTCTTTGCAGGATCGTGGGGCTGGAGGGGGTAGGCCATTTGAAAACCCGGGCGCTTCAGATGGGGCTTGTGCCCGGCACGGTGCTTCAGGTGGGGAAGCCCGCCCCCATGGGGGATCCCATATCGGTGCGCTTCAGGGGCATGGGCGTGAGCCTAAGGCGTGAGGAGGCCCAGGTGGTGAGGGTGCAGCTTCTCAGCTCCTGCGGCGGCTCCTGCTGTTCCTGCTCTGGGGGGTGTGGGAATTGAGCGCCCTGTGGGCCCTGGCGGGAAACCCCAACGTGGGGAAGACCAGCCTCTTCAACTGCCTTACCGGTTCCCGGCAGAAGGTGGGCAACTGGCCGGGGGTCACCGTGGAGCGCAAGGAGGGGCGGGTCAAGCTGTCCCGGGGGGAGGCCCTGGTGGTGGACCTGCCGGGCATCTACGGTCTTGGGGCCTCGTCGGTGGACGAGCACATCGCCTCCCAGTTCATATCCGAGGAGCCCCTTCACGGGGTCATCCTGGTGCTGGACGCCTCCGCCCTGGAGAGGAGCCTGTACCTGGCCCTTCAGATCCGGGAGAGGGGCAAGGGGGTGCTTTGCGCCCTCAACATGGTGGACCTGGCCCGTCAAAGGGGGATCGTGGTGGATCGTAAGGGCCTTGAAGGGGCCCTTGGGGTCAAGGTGGTTGAGACAGTGGCCAGGACCGGCCAGGGGCTGGAGGATCTGGTGAGGGCCATGGAGGAGGCGGAGCTTTCCTCGGAGACCTTGGCGGTAGACTACGGCGACCTGGTTGGGGCCTCCTTGAGGAGGCTGGAGGAGGCGCTGTCTTCCTGGTCCCTTCCCCTTTCCCCCCGGATCGGGGCCCTCATGGCCGCCGAGGGGGACCCCAGGCTTTGGAACCTCCTTGGGGAGAGGTCCAAGGAGCTGGATTCGATCCTGGCGGAGGAGAACCGGCGCCTGGAGGACGCCCTGGGCATGGACCTTCAGTGCGCCCTCATGGAGAGGCGCTGGAGCTTTGTCTCCTCCCTTGCGGCTCGGGTGGTGAGATTCGACCCGGCCTTCAAACCCGCGGTGAGCTTGGACGACCGGCTCGACAGGGTGCTTACGAACCGCCTTTTGGGGCTTCCCATCTTCCTTCTGGTGGCCTGGGGGATGTTCAAGGTGACCTTCGCCCTTGGCACCCCCATAGCGGACTGGCTTGACGGGCTCTTCGCCCTGGCCGGCGAGCGGGTGTCGGAGTACATCGCATCCCTCGGGGCTCCTTCGGTGCTGGGATCCCTGGTGGGGGACGGGATCATCGGCGGCGTGGGGTCCGTGCTGGTCTTCGTGCCCCACATATTCATCCTCTTCGCCCTCATAGGGGTTCTGGAGGACAGCGGCTACATGGCCCGGGGGGCCTTCGTGATGGACCGCGTGATGAGGGCCATGGGGCTCCACGGGAAGAGCTTCATCCCGATGTTGCTGGGCTTCGGCTGCGGGGTGCCCGCCATGATGGCCACCAGGATACTGGAGAGCCCAAGGGACCGGAAGATCGCCATCCTGTCGATCCCCTTCATCTCCTGTTCCGCCCGGCTGCCGGTGCTGGTCATGTTCTCCGGGGCCTTCTTCCCCGCCTTTGCGGGTAACGTGGTTTTCGGCATGTACCTTTTGGGGATTGTGGTGTCGGTGCTGTCCGCCAAGCTCTTCTCCAAGACCCTTTTCAAGGGGGAGCCCTCCCAGTTCATCATGGAGCTTCCCCCCTACAGGCTGCCCCAGTGGAAGGGGGTCATATCCTCCGCGGCCCTTAGGGCCTCCCAGTTCGTGAGGAAGGCGGGGACCTTCATCCTGGGCACGGTGCTCGTCATATGGGCCTTGGGGAACCTGCCCCTGGGGGTGGAGTACGCCTCCCGGGAGAGCCTCATAGGCCGCATTGGGTCCCTCATAGCCCCGCTGCTCTCCCCTCTGGGCTTCGGATTCTGGCAGGCGGGGGTGTCTTTGATATTCGGTTTCCTCGCCAAGGAAGTGGTCATAGGGGCCTTTGGAACCATCATGGGAGTGGGGGAGGAGGGGTTGGCCGCCGCACTGCAGGGGCTTTTCAGCGCCCCATCGGCGCTGGCGTTCATGGTCATGTCCCTTCTTTACGTGCCCTGCGTGGCGGCTTTGAGCGCCATGTACAAGGAGACCGGAAGCCTCAAGTGGACGGTGTTCGCCGCGGTTTACAGCACCGCCGCTGGGTATCTTGGGGCCTTCTTGGCCTACCGGCTGGCCCTTTGGATGGGGCTTTAGGCTTGGGGCCCTGCCATGGCCTTGAAGGCGTTGTGCCCGGCGTTTACCCCTTTAGATACGGTCCCACCCGTGAACCCCGGGGTTCTGGATCTCCTGGACTCCGGCACCAGGGCCCACTCCTTGCGGGTCATGTCCCTCTCGCTCTTGCTGGGGGAGGCCCTGGGGGTGCGCGGCGATGACCTGAGGTTGCTGGGCCTTTCCGCCCTGCTGCACGACCTAGGTAAGGTTAAGGTGCCGGACTGGGTGCTGAACAAGAATGGCCCCTTAAGCCCGGTGGAGAGGTCCATGATACAGGTCCATCCCTCCGCCGGGGCCGCCATCCTGCGGGCCGAGGGTTTTTGCGAGGCGGTGGTGCTGGGGGTCTTGCACCACCACGAGCGCTTCGACGGGCGGGGATATCCGGAGGGCCTTAAGGGTGAGGAGATACCGCTTTTCGCCAGGATCATAGGGGTGGCGGACGCCTTCGAGGCCATGACGTCCCACCGGCCCTACCGGGCCGCCATGGGCCGTCGGGAGGCGGTGGAGGAGATCCTCCACCACCGGATGGATCAGTTTGATCCTATGGTGGCGGACGTCTTCGCCGGGGTCCTGGGCTTTGCCCATCTTTCGGATCTGTGCTTTGACGAGCTGCCGGACTCCCCGAACCTGCCCCACGGGGACCTCATGCACTCCGTAAGGACGGCGGAGGTCCATTGAAAATAAATTAAATTTCTGCCCTTGAAGCCTGATTGTTTCACGTGAAGCAGCTGTTTGAGTTAGTTTTGCGCACTTTACTGCATCCTTCCTCCCTTCGCTGTGGGCTCAATGCCCGGCGCCGGGCCAGGGGTTTCTCCGTGGGGACCCGCCCGGCGCTTTTTTTGGGGGGCACCCCAAGGGCTGTAATTATGTATTCATGTCTTTGGGCCATGTTGCCTCTCTTAAGAATCTAAACGAACGAGACGGGTTGCCTCATGTAAAAATCTAAACGAAGGCAGGGATCT
>JAOACP010000052.1 GCA_026417795.1 Thermanaerothrix sp. | reverse complement strand
ATATTTCGTTTGGATTCTTAGGTGAGGCAACGTTCCCTTTTCGTTTAGATTTTACGTGAGGCAATTCGTGCCCTTGACAGGGGGCGCTTTGGAGGTTAACATCTGCCCCAACGGATTAAACCCTTTGGGGCCCCTTGGGGCCTTGGGCTTTAAAGGCTCTTGCATCTCGGATCGGTTTTGAAAAATTTAATAGGGACTCTTATCCAGAGTGGCGGAGGGACTGGCCCGATGAAGCCCGGCAACCTGTCTCCCTTGCGGGGGCGTGGTGCCAACACCTGCGGCGTTTTGCCGGATGATAAGAGAGGCGCAGCGGCCCATTTTAAGCGAACAAGGCCCCTCCTCTCGGAGGGGCCTTAACTTTAATCCCTTGGGAATTGTGAAGGGGCCACTTGAAACCGGCGCCGACCTTGACGGACCGCTAAGACACGGGGGGATGAGGGTATGTCTTCAAGTTTCGATGGAAGTTTTGGTGGTAAGGGGCTATCCACCAGGGCTCTTCACGCCGGGTGGAGCCATGACCCCGCCACGGGGGCCTTTGGGCTTCCCATATACGCCACCGCGGCGTATCGCTTTGAGGATTCGGACCAGGCTTGCAGGCTTTTCCTCTTGGACCAGGAGGGGCACATATACTCCAGGATATCGAACCCCACGGTGAAGGCCTACGAGGACTGCGTGGCATCCCTGGAGGGGGGTGTGGGGGCCGTGGCCTTCTCCTCCGGCCAGGCGGCCTTCACCCACGTCATAGGCGCATTGTGTTCCGCCGGTGACCACCTGGTGTTGTCCCGGAAGCTGTACGGCGGGACCATCACCCTCATAAGGAACACCTTCGGGCGCTTCGGGGTGGAGAGCTCCTTGGTGGACTCTAACCGCCTTGAGGAGGTGGAGTCTGCCATGAGGCCCAACACCAAGGCCATAGTGGTGGAGACCGTGGGGAACCCCTTGCTGGACGTGGCCCCTTTGGAGGAGCTTGCCAGGATTGCGGACCGGCACGATGCGGCGCTGGTGGTGGACAACACCTTCGCCACCCCGGTGCTGTGCCGTCCCATAGAGCATGGGGCCCACGTGGTGATCCACTCCGCCACCAAGTACATATCGGGCTTCGGCAACGTGGTGGGTGGCATAGCGGTGGACGGAGGCAACAAGAACTGGAGCGGGGCCAAGTGGCCTCTTCTGTCCGCTCCCGACCCGGGTTACGGGGGCAAGGTTTTTGCTGAGGCTTTTGGTCCCAAGGCGTTCTCGGCGAAGCTTCGGGCCACGCTGCTCAGGGACATGGGGGGGTGCCCATCTCCCTTCGACTCCTACCTTCTTAAGCTGAGCTGCGGTACCTTGCCCTTGAGGATGAGGCGCCACTCTGAGAACGGCATGGCGGTGGCCCGGTATCTAAAGGGACACCGGAAGGTCCGGTGGGTCAGGTACCCAGGGCTTGAGGAGCACCCCACCCATGACCTGGCCCTTCGGTACCTGGACGGGTTGTACGGCGGCATGGTGGCCTTTTGCCTGGACGGGGGGGTGGAGGAGGGGCGCCGTTTTCTAGAGGGGCTGAGGCTTTTCGGCCACATGGCCAACCTTGGGGACTCCCGGAGCCTTGCGATACACCCTGCCAGCACCACCCATTCCCAACTGCCCCAGGAGGACCGCAGGGCCGCGGGCATAGACGACGGGCTCATAAGGCTCAGCGTGGGCCTTGAGGACCCGGAGGACCTCATTGCGGATCTTGAGGCAGCCTTAGGGGGGGTTTGATGGTGACAGAGCGGTATCTCAAGGTTCCGATAGGGGATCTTCCCCTTGACTCGGGAAAGACCTTGCCCGGTGTGGAGCTCGCCTGTTCCGTCACCGGCCGCTTGAGGCCCGACGGATCCAACCTGGTGGTGGTTTGCCACGCCCTGACCGGCAGCCATCACGTCTGGGGCGGGCCGGTTGAGGGGCTGCCGGAGGGGTGGTGGAACGGCGTCGTGGGGCCTGGCATGGCCATAGATACCGACCGGTTCTGCGTGGTTTGCTTCAACAACCTGTGCAGCCCCTATGGCAGCGCCTCCCCGTTGAGTTTGGGGCCCGACGGCAGGCCCTTTGGGATGAGGTTCCCCTTGGTGTCCTGCCGGGACGTGGCGAGAAGCCAGGTGATGGGCTTGAGGGCCCTTGGGGTTGAGCGGGCCTTGGCGGTGGTGGGGGGCTCCATGGGTGGGATGGTGGCCCTGGAGATGGCCCTTTCGTACCCCCGGGTGTTCGAGCGTTGCGTGGTGATCGCATCTCCCATGAGGCTTTATCCCCAGGCCATAGCGTACAACGAGGTTCAACGGCAGGCCATTATGGCGGATCCGGACTGGCGCAACGGGGAGTACCACCCGGGGCCAGGGCCGGTGAGGGGGTTGGCCAACGCCAGGATGCTGGCAATGATAACCTACAGGAGCGAGACGTCCTTCGTGAGCCGTTGGATGCGGGACGTGGCCCACGGGGACCCCAGCCGTTGGGACGGGAAGTTCCAGGTGGAGACGTACCTTCACCACCACGGCCAGGAGCTGGTAAGGCGCTTTGACGCCAACTGTTATCTTTACCTTACCAGGGCCATGGACCTTCACGACGTCCTGGCGGGCCGCGGAGGACCTAATGAGGCGTTTAGGGCCTTTTCCGGCAGGGATCTTCTTGGGGTTGGGATATCCAGCGACATGCTGTTTCCCAATTGGCAGGTGGAGGAGGTGGTGTCCTGCGCAAGGAGCGGCGGGGTAAACGGCTGGTATGAGGAGATAGAGAGCCCCAACGGGCACGACGCCTTCCTCATAGACCTTGACCAGGTGGACGACATCCTAAGGAGCTTTTGGCGCAGGACGGGGATGGGATGATCCTTTGTGGGGCGGGCTGGTTTGAGCTCAAGGCCGGCGGGGCGGGATGGCGCCGGCCTTTTTGATCGCTAAATGACGGTTCACAATAATATTTATAAATAAACCACTTGCCATGGCGCGGGGGCTATTATAAACTTTCGTTTCAAAGTATCCCAAAAGGAAGCGGAGGTTGATTTTATTGCCCTTGGACGCTGGTTTGCGGAAGGTTTTGGTGGTGGGATCGGGCCCAATAGTGATAGGCCAGGCGGCGGAGTTCGACTACGCGGGCACCCAGGCCTGCCGGGCCCTTAGGGAGGAGGGGGTGGAGGTGGTGCTGATAAACAGCAACCCCGCCACCATAATGACGGACCACGACACCGCCGATTCGGTCTACCTTGAGCCATTGGATCTGGAGGGGGTCTGCCAGGTCCTTGCCAAGGAGCGGCCCCAGGGGGTCATAGGTACCCTGGGCGGCCAAGTGGGGTTGAACCTGTCCCTTGAGCTCTTTGACTCCGGGGCGTTGGAGCGCTTTGGGGCCAGGCTTCTTGGGACCGGTGCGGAGGCCATACGCCGCGGTGAGGACCGGAGGCTCTTTAGGGACCTCATGAGGTCCATAGGGGAGGATGTGCCCTTGAGCCATGCGGCGGAGTCGGTGGAGGAGGCCTTGGCCTTCGGGCGGGCTGCGGGGTTTCCCCTTGTGGTGCGCCCCGCCTTCACCCTTGGGGGCACCGGGGGAGGCATGGCAAGAGGTGAGGAGGAACTTGCGGAGCTGGCGTCCTCGGCCCTTGATTCCAGCCCAGTGGGACAGGCCCTGGTGGAGGTCAGCGTGGAGGGTTGGAAGGAGATAGAGTTCGAGGTGGTGCGGGACGGGGCCGGGAACAAGGTGCTGGTCTGCGGCATGGAGAACTTAGACCCCATGGGTGTGCACACCGGGGACAGCGTGGTGGTCTCCCCCATAATGACCCTTGGTGAGTCCCTTGTGGCGGACTTGAAGGGGGCGTGCTTCAGGATAGTTGACGCCATAGGGGTTGAGGGGGCCTGCAACATCCAGTTCGCGGTAGGGTCCAACGGGAAGCGGTACGTCATCGAGGTTAACCCCAGGGCCAGCCGCTCCAGCGCCCTGGCCTCCAAGGCCACCGCGTACCCCATAGCCCGGGTGGCTGCCAAGGTGGCCCTGGGGTTCCGCCTTGACGAGATAGAGCTTTGGAGCGGAGGCCCCAGGGCGTCGGAGGAGCCAGTCATATACCACGTGGCCCTCAAGTTTCCCCGGTGGCCCTTTGACAAGTTCCCAAACGCCCAAAGGCGGCTGGGTACCAGGATGAGGTCCACCGGCGAGGTCATGGGGCTGGGGGACACCTTTGAGGAGGCTTTCGTGAAGGCCCTGCGGGGGTTGGATCAGGGCACGGGGATTTTTGATCCCGCCATGAGGGGGCTTTCGGACATGGAGCTCCGGGAGAGGGTGACGGAGCCCTGGGACCGGCGGTTCTTCGCCGTCATGGAGGCCATTGAAAGGGGATGGAGCGTCGATGAGGTGGCGTCCCTCTCGGGGGTGGACGGGTTTTTCGTGGAGCGTATAGCTAAGATCGTCTGGTGTCTTGGCAAGATCGCTTCCAGGCCCGTTGACCGCTCTTCCATGGGGCTTGCCAAGTCCTTGGGCATAGGGGACGATACGTTGTCCGCCCTGTGGGGAGTTCCGGAGGAGAGGGTAAGTAAGATCCGGGAGTCCATGGGGCTTAAGGGGGTTTTGAAGCCCGTTGGAGGAAGGGAGGGCTTCCCCTACCGCTACAGGTCCCTGGGTGGGGAGGAGATGCGGAATGCCCTGGAGGGGAAGGGGGTTTTGGTGCTTGGAGCCGGGCCCGTTCGGATCGGCCAGGGCATAGAGTTCGACTGCTGCTCCGTTAGGGCCTTGAGGCAGCTGAGGCGTATGGGGCTCAAGGCGGTGATGGTGAACAACAACCCCGAGACGGTGAGCACCGATCACGATGAGGCGGACCTTCTGTGCTTCGAGCCCATTGAGGCGGAGGTGGTGCTGGACGTGATGCGCCACGTGTCGCTGCTTGGAGTGCTTCCTCAGTTCGGGGGTCAGCGGGGGTTGAGCCTTGCGGTGAAGCTGGCGGAGCTCGATGTTCCGGTGTTGGGGGTTGAGCCCTGGGCGGTGGAGATCTCCGAGGACCGGGAGAAGTTCTATCGGCACCTTGACATTCTTGGCATCGCCCATCCGGAGGGGATTACGGCCTGGTCGAAGGAGGAGGCGGTCAAGGGGGCCCTTAAGATGGGGTTCCCGCTGGTGGTGCGTCCCTCTTACGTGCTTGGTGGCCTTGGCATGGAAGTGGTTTGCTCCATGGAGCAGCTTGAGGGGTACCTGGGGGATCGGTGGGATTTCACGGGCCCCCTTTTGATGGACCAGTTCCTTGGGGGCATAGAGGCGGAGGCGGACGTGCTTTGCGACGGGAAGGGGGTTTTTGTCCCCTGCGTGATGGAACACTTGGAGGGACCGGGGGTCCACTCGGGCGACAGCGTGGCGGCGGTGCCCCATAGGCGGCTTTCGGCCGCGGCGGTTGAGGCCATGGTGGAGGTGGCGGGGCTCTTGGGTAGGAGCCTTAATGTAAGAGGCATCTTCAACGTCCAGTTCGTGGCGGAAGGAGACAGGGTGTGGGTGTTGGAGGCTAACTTGAGGTCCAGCAGGACCGTGCCGTTCGTGAGCAAGGTCACCGGGGTTCCAATGGCGGACATGGCGGTTAGGCTGGCCCTGGGGGAGGCCCTTTCGGACCTTGGACTTCCCTATGGCCTTGGTAAGGCGCCTTCCCGGTGGGCGGTTAAGGTGCCGGTGTTCTCCATGGGGAAGATCGACGGGGCGGAGGCGGCTTTAGGTCCCAACATGAGGTCCACCGGGGAGGTGATGGCCTTCGGTGAGACCTTTGAGGAGGCCCTTCTTAAGGGCTTTAGGAGTGCCGGGCATCCCCTGGAGGCCCCCTTTGGGGTGCTGGTTTCCCTGGGCACTTCCAGCAGGGCCCTTGCCCTTGGGGCGCTGAGGGAGCTTTCCGGGCTGGGGTGCGGGATATGGGCCACCGATGGCACCGGCCGGTTCCTGTCCGCCAACGGTTTGCCATGCAAGACGGTGTCCCCCGACGAGGCCCTTTATATGGTGGGAAGCTCCGTTAAGATGGTGGTTAACACCACAAGCCCCGACTGGGGGAGCGGTTACGGGTTTGCGCTGAGGCGCCGGGCCGCGGAGCGGGGGGTGTTGTGCCTTACCTCTCTGGATACCCTTGCGGGCGTCGCCGAGGCGCTGCGCTTCATGGAGGAGGAGGCCCTTTAGAGTCGTAGGTTTTTTGAATATTTAGGGGTGTGTGTAGGGGTTTGTGGTATAATCCCCCTTAGGGATGCAAGGTAAGAAGATTCCGGAGGTATTGATTCATGCGCAGGGAGATCCTTTATTTGATGATGGCAGGAGGGGTTGGGGCGCTGTGCAGGTACTACTTGGCTTCCGCCGTCCAGCGTCTTAACGGCGGGTCCTTCCCCTGGGGCACCTTTGCGGTCAACGTGGTGGGCTGTCTTCTGGCGGGCTTTTTGGTGTCCCTCTTCTCCAGCCGCATGAACTTGTCCCCGGCGGTGAGAAACGCGGTGCTGGTGGGCTTCATCGGCGCCTTCACCACCTTTTCGACGTTCATGGTGGACACTTTGAACTTGGTTCGCACCTCCCATTGGCTCACCGGCTTTGCCAACCTGATTATGCAGAACCTGGCGGGCATGGGGGCGGTGGTGCTTGGGGTTTTTGCGGCAAGCAACATGTAGGATTTGTATCTCTATCGTTG
>JAOACP010000051.1 GCA_026417795.1 Thermanaerothrix sp. | reverse complement strand
GGGCTAAGGCCTGAAGAAGGGCCCTTTGCCTCTCCGTCAGGTTCTTGGGAACTACAACCCGCACCTGAACTAAAAGGTCCCCCCTGCCGCCGCCCATCCTAGGCATCCCCTTACCCCTGATCTTCAACACCGATCCGGGCTGAGTACCAGGCGGTATCTCTATCCGTTCGGTTCCCTCAAAGGTCTCCAAGGGGACCTCGCTGCCCAGGGCCGCCTGGGGGAACGCCACGTCCACCTTAACCCTGAGATCCGCCCCATGCCTCTCAAACACCGGATGGGGGATTACCTCCACTATCAGGAAGAGATCTCCCGGAGGCCCGCCGTTAATTCCCGCCTCCCCTTCGCCGGGGATCCTAAGCCTGGTTCCGGTCTCCACCCCCTTGGGGATCTTAACCTCAACCCGGTGCGGAACCCGCACTCTGCCATGGCCCTTACACTCCTTGCAGGGGCTACCTATTACCTTGCCCCTTCCGGAGCACCTAGGACAGGTGTTTACCTGCACAAACTGGCCGAAGGGGGTTCTCATGGACTGCTCCACCTGGCCGCGGCCTCCGCAGTTGAGGCAGGTCTCCGGTTTAGTGCCGGGCTCCGCCCCGGAGCCGCCGCACCTGGCGCAGGTCTCCCAACGGGGTATGGTGAGCTCCTTTGAGGAACCTCGGAAGGCCTCTTCCAAGGTGATCTGCAAAACCGTCTCCACGTCGGCTCCCCTTCGGGGACCGGAGGGGGCCCTGCCGGGGCGCCCTCCCATGCCGCCGAAGAAGTTCTCGAAAAGATCGCCGAAGAGATCCCCAAAGGGATCGCCGCCAAACCCGCCAAATCCCTCAAAGGGGTTACCCCCGGGGGGAGCGTCGCCCACGTACCCGAACTGATCGTACTGGGCCCGTTTGGCAGGATCGCCCAAGACCTCGTAAGCCTCGTTGATCTCCTTGAATCGGGCCTCCGCATCCTTGTCGTTCGGATTCGCATCCGGATGGTACTTGCGGGCAAGCTTACGGTAGGCCTTCTTTATCTCCTCCGACGTGGCCTCCCGGGATACTCCCAGTATATCGTAATAATCCTTCTTTCCCGGAGCAGCCACCGGCCACCACCCTCCTTAAGCCCTTCCGGCGTCCTTGAAGTCCGCGTCCACGGAGCCGCTGCCATGGTCCGCACCGGAGGCGTCCGTGGGGTTCTGGGCGCCGCCGGAAGCCGAATATATCTTGTGGGATATGCCGTGAAGCGCCTGGGTGAGCTCCTCAATGCCCCGCCTTATGGCGCCGGCGTCGTCCTTGGCGGTAAGCTCCTTCAGGGCCTTCACCTTCTCCTCCACCGGAGACTTCTCCTCGGAGGTTAGCTTATCCCCAAGATCCCTAAGTGTCTTCTCGGTGTTGTAAACCAAACTCTCCGCCTCGTTCCTGGCCTCCGCAAGCTCCTTCTTGCGGCGGTCCTCCTCCTCGTGCTGCTCCGCCTCCCTCCGGAGACGCTCGATCTCCGCCTCCGACAGCCTGGAGGACTGTATGGTTATGTGCTGGGCCTTGCCGGTTCCCTTGTCCTTGGCGGTAACGTTGACTATCCCGTTGGCATCCACCTCAAAGGTGACCTCTATCTGAGGCACCCCCCTGGGTGCGGGGGGGATCCCATCGAGGATGAACCGTCCAAGCTCCACGTTGTCGTTCGCCATGGGGCGCTCGCCCTGAAGCACCCGTATCTCCACCTGGGGCTGGTTGTCCGCCGCGGTGGTGAAGACCTGGCTCTTGGAGCAGGGGATGGCGGTGTTCCTCTCTATTATCTTGGTGAACACCCCACCAAGGGTCTCAAGGCCAAGGGACAAGGGGGTTACGTCAACCAACACTATGCCGCTCTTCTCCCCGCTAAGAACCGCTCCCTGGATGGCGGCTCCCACCGCCACGCACTCATCGGGGTTGATGCCCTTGGTGGGCTCCTTGCCCAAGAGCTCCTTCACCTTACGCTGAACCATGGGCATCCTGGTGGAACCTCCCACCAGCAGGACCTTGTCTATCTGAGAGGCGCTAAGCCCCGCATCCTCCAACGCCCTCTTGGTGGGAGCCACGGTCCTCTCCAGAAGGTCCGCGGTCATGTCCTCGAACTTGGCCCTGGTCAACGTAAGCTCCAGGTGTTTGGGGCCGTTCTGGTCCGCGGTTATGAAGGGCAGGGATATGGTGGTCTCCATCATGGAGGAGAGCTCTATCTTGGCCTTCTCCGCCGCCTCCCTCAAGCGCTGGAACGCCATCTTGTCGTTCCTAAGGTCTATTCCCTCGGACTTCCGGAACTCGTCTATCATCCAGTCTACTATGCGCATATCCCAGTCATCGCCGCCCAGGTGGTTGTCCCCGGAGGTGGCAAGCACCTCAAAGACCCCATCACCAACGTCCAGTATGGACACGTCGAAGGTGCCGCCCCCAAGATCGAACACCAGTATCTTGTGGTCCCCCTCCTTGTCCACCCCGTAGGCAAGGCACGCGGCGGTGGGCTCGTTTATGACCCGCAGGACCTCAAGCCCCGCTATGGTGCCCGCGTCCTTGGTGGCCTGCCGCTGGGCGTCGGTGAAGTAAGCGGGGCAGGTTATGACCGCCTGGGTGACCGGTTCCCCAAGGTAGTCCTCCGCGTCCTTCTTGAGCTTCTGGAGTATCATGGCGGATATCTCCTGGGGAGTGTAGGACTTGCCGTCTATGTTAACCTTGTAGTCGGACCCCATCTTGCGCTTTATGGATATGATGGTCCTGTCGGCGTTGACTATGGCCTGCCTTTTGGCCAGCTGCCCAACAAGCCTCTCCCCATCCTTGGTGAACGCAACCACCGACGGGGTGGTCCTGTTACCCTCAGCGTTCGGTATTACCGTTATGTTGTCAACTTCCTTGACCGCCACGCAGCTGTTGGTGGTTCCAAGGTCTATCCCTATTATCTTTCCCATGAAGAAACACCCTCTTTCGCGAGATTTTTATCTCAACCGTTTATACGTTAAAACCCTCAACCCCTAAGCTTAGCAACCTTTACCAGGGCGGGCCTTATTAGCTTGCCTCCCAACAGGTATCCCCTTTGTAGCTCCGCCACCACCCTGCCGTCCATGCCCGGATCTTCGGTCTCCTCAAAGTCCACCGCCTCGTGAACCGATGGATCGAAAGCCCCTTCCGCCAACACCCTCTCCAACCCAAGGCTCTCCAAGGCTGAGAGGAACTGGCGGGCCACCATCTGAACTCCCTTTATCACCGGGTCGTCCGTCCTGTCCTGACAGGAAGCAAGGGTTCTCTCCAGGTTGTCCAGCACCGGGATCAAAAGCCCCACGGCGGACTCCGCCGACCGCTTCCTATCGGCCTCCCGATCCCTCTCCACCCGCCTTACGTAGTTGGTGAAGTCCGCCTTGTTACGCAAGGCCTCCTTCATGAGGTCGTCGTAGCTATCCCTCAACTTCGACAGCTCCTCCTCCATCCTCTTGATATCCCGGTCCTTACCCCGAAGCATCTCCACCAGCTCCACCTTGGACATCTCCGCCAACTCTAGATCCTCCTGGCGGGACTCCTCCGCGGAAGGATGCGATTCCTCCCGGGAGGCAGCATCATCAAAAGCTCCGTCAATCAAGCGATTCTCTTCCATGGCACATTACTCCTCCAAACCCTCCATGGCGGACGCCACGTCCTCAAGCACCGATATTACCCTCTCGTAGTCCATCCTCTTAGGACCCAATATACCCACTATGGCCTTAGCCCCGCCCTTGGGACTGGAGGCCAAGACCAAAGAACAGTCCTCAAGCTCCGGACGTTGGGACTCCTCCCCTATGACCACGCTCACCCCGTTGCCCACCGAGTGCCTGGCCACCAGCTCCGCCAACTCCTCCTCCTGCTCCAGCAGGGAGAAGAAGGCCTTAAGACGGCTCAGATCCTGGAAGTCCGGGAGGCTCAACATTTGACTCACCGGACCGGTGAAGACCTTGACCTGCCTGGACTCCATAATCTCCCCAAGTGTGCTCAGGGCCACCCGGCATGCCTCGGAGAACTCCGAAAGCTGATGCAAAAGATACCCCTCCAGGGAGGCTCTGACCTCCGACCATGGCCTTCCGGACACCGCCATGTTCATCTTCCTCGAGAACTCGTCCAGGAGATCGCAGGACAGCTCCCACGGCATGGGGATCACCTTGTGGTGCACCAATCCCCCTTCCAGCACGACCACAAGGAGCACGTTCCGCTGATCCACCTTGAAGAAGCTTACGTTCCTTATGGTTATGCCGTTCAGGGGAGCTATGGCGCCTATGCCCACGTAGTGGGTGAGCCTGCCCAAAAGATCCGTGGCCTCGTTGAGGAAACCCTCAAGGTCCCGCCTCTTGCGCTTGAGCGCCTCCGCCAAGGGCAGCCCAACCCCCTTGGATCGCGACCTTTGAAGCACCGAATCCACGTAGAGCCTGTAGGCCCTTGTGGTGGGGACCCGGCCAGCGGAGGTGTACGGTTGGGAGAGGAAACCCATCCCCTCCAGATCCGACATCTCGTTCCTTATGGTGGCGGGGCTGTGAGAGCTGAGATACCTCTTGGACACGGTCCTTGAGCCCACGCTCTCCCCGCTCCTTATGTACTCGTAGACCACCGACAAAACTATCTCCAACTGACGCTCAGTAAGCATGGGCACACCTCCATGGCCTTGGCACTCTACACACAAGACTGCTAACACCCAAGCCACGGCCATTAAATTACCTCTTCTCTGGCCAATTGTCAATACAGGTCAAAAAAATAGGCGCCGGTTCTAATGTACAATCTACCGGGCTTTACAGAGGAAATCCCATTGGGACCCGCGGGATAGGAGGATCGTAATGACTCCCTACAGACTCGAACTCATCGACGACGCCGAACTGGCGGAAAGGATCGCAAAAGTTGGGGCGGACCCAAGATGCCTGCCCTTCTTCTCCCGGAAGAGGCAGGTTTTTTGTCTTGGCTTTAAGGACCTGGACTTCAGGGCCGCAAACGCCATAAAGCAGGAGATGCTGGCCCGGGGAGGCGATGCGGTGGTCCACAGAGGGGCGATATGCGGCTTAGTGGACCGCTCGTCGGTGATGCTCTTCGGCACCATCGGACAACTCCACAGCCTCGCCGAGAAACTGGAATTGATGCCCTATTTCGGCCTTCAGGATGTGAAGGACTCCCTCAGGAGGGCCCTTAGGGGCATGAGGACCCAGCGTTGGAGCATTCCACTTCCAGCAGGCCGCGTGCTGGATCTTGGGGACCGCACCAAGGTGATGGGCATAATAAACATCACCCCGGACTCCTTCTTTGAGGCCAGCAGGTCAAGGGGGGTGGAGCAGTGCCTCAAGACCGCCGATGAGATGTTGTCCCATGGCGCGGACGTGTTGGACCTGGGGGCGGAATCCACCAGGCCCGGATCCGATCCGGTGAGCGCCGAGGAGGAGATGGAACGCCTGCTCCCTATCCTCAAGGCCATAAGGCGCCGCTTCCCGGAGGCGGTGATATCCGTTGACACGTACAAAAGCGCCACTGCCTCGGCATGCATAGAAGAAGGGGCGGACATAATAAACGACATATCGGGCCTCACGTTCGATCCCCAGATGGCCGAAACCGTGGCTAAGAGCCGGTGCTCCCTGGTGCTGATGCACATAAAGGGCAGGCCCAAGGACATGCAGCGGGATCCGTCGTACCAAGACCTCTTCGGCGAACTGATGGACTTCTTCCAGTCCCAAATGAGACGCGCCTGCGAGGCAGGGATAGAGGAGGAGAGGATAATACTGGATCCGGGGATCGGATTCGGCAAGAAGCCGTGCCACAACTTGGATATATTAAGACATCCAGAGGCATTCTCAATCCTTGGAAGACCGGTGCTGATAGGAGCCTCCAGGAAGAGCACCGTGGGGCTTGCCACCGGGGCGGAGGATCCAGCGGAAAGGCTGGAGGGCACCTTGGCGGTCACCGCCCTTTGCGCCATGAAGGGTGTGCCCCTGGTAAGGGTACACGACGTAAAGGAGAACGTTAAGGTCATAAAAATGATCGACGCTATCAGGAGGGGTACGTTATGACTACGGTGGTCCTGGCCCTTGGGTCAAACCTGGGAGACCGGCTGGGGGCTCTGCGATCGGCAGTTAATAACCTCAAATCCAGGGGGTGGAGGCTCCTCAAAGCAAGCCCGGTCTTTGAGACCCCGCCGTTCGGGTACCATGAACAGCCCCGGTTCCTAAACGCCTGCGTAACCATGGGGTGTCCCCTTGAAGACCCGCTGGACATGCTCAAGGAAGTCAAGGCCCTTGAGGCCCGGATGGGACGAGTCCAGCGGTTCAAAAACGGCCCAAGGGAGATCGACGTGGACATATTGTTCGCCGATGAGATGGTATTCGACTCCCCAGAACTGCATATACCTCATCCTGGCATTCAGGACAGGCCCTTCGTATTGGTGCCCCTCAACTGCATAGAACCCCAGTGGGTCCATCCCACCTTAAAACTCTCGGTTTCGGAGATGCTCGACAGGGTGAACACGGAGGGAGTCGTAAGGATAACCAACCTTTAAGACCTTGAATCACAAGGATTCCCCACGGGAGGCCATCTCCTTAACACCCCCGAGCTTCTCAGGGACATACCAAGTCTTGGGAACCCCCGGTGTATCCGCCAACGTCCCGCAAGTCCCGCAGCGGAAGAGAAGGTTCCCAAGGATGCTAAAATGTTTAAATAAGCAAGGGGCCCCTAGGGGCCCCTCTAAACAAAGTGTTTTCGCCTTGGCAGATCACCTTACCACAAGTGTGCCGCTGGTGGTTCCCATTATGGAGCACGCAGCCACCACCTTGATCTCAGCCCCCTTGGGAAGGCCGTTCAAGGCTATGACCTCCTGGAGGCCCCCAACGCCGCTCTGATCCTTGTACTCCCTCTGCTCCACCAGCTTCCCGCTCACGAAGACCGACAGACGGCTTACGTCTGTCTCTTATACACATCT
>JAOACP010000050.1 GCA_026417795.1 Thermanaerothrix sp. | reverse complement strand
ATGTGTATAAGAGACAGGCAAAGCACAGGCCGCAACGGCCGCCCCCCTCCGCCTCTTCCCGGAGAGCCCATGTGCGCCTCAACCAGCCCTCCGGGTCGTAGGGCTCCACGATGAGATCCCCACCCATGTGATCCTTAAGGCTAACCACCGCCTCAAGCCTTTTAAGGTATTCATCCTCCGGGTGAACGTTGGAGCCGTAGAAGTACCCGGTCACGTGGAACCGCCCCTTAAGCTCCTCCCATGGAACCGTACCGTCCGGGGCGCAACATATGTGCAACAGAAGCCTGGGCTTAGGGGGCGCATCAAAGTTCCCTTCAGACACCGCAATCCTCCTGAAGCTCCTCCGACGGTTGCCCGGTCTGCGTATCCTTGTCCTTGGATTTGCTCACCACCAAATCGTAAAGCCCCTGCTCACACTTGCTGGCGAAGATCAGATACCCCGTATGCCCCACCATCACGTCCTCGGGCCTAAGGCGCCTTGGATCGGTCTTGAGGTACCTTAGCAGTATCTCCACCACCTGGGGATCCGCAAAACCCTGGGCCCTTAGCTCGTCAAGGGTCCTCTCTATTTGGTTGAAGGTGGGAACCAAAATGCCTATCCGGTTGCCAGGCGCCAAGGCCTCCCTGGCCTTTCCTATGTAGTCCCACGGCGTCGGAAGATCCAGAAAGACCGCGTCCGCATCCCTCTCGTCAAACCCCTCGTCAAGGGACCTCACCTTGAAGGTTATCCGATCCGCCACCCCCCAACGCTCCGCGTTCCGCCGGGCCAGCTGGGAGAACTCCTCCCTGCGGTCATAGGTGTAAACATGGCCATGGTCCCCCACGAAGTGCGCAAAGGCGCAGGTGAGGCTTCCGGAACCGGTGCCGCACTCCACCACCCTGGAGCCGGGCCCCACGTTAAGGTGCATGAGGATAAACCCCGCCTCCTTGGGAAAGACTATCTGGGTGTTCCTCTTAACGCGCCTCAAGTACTCACCCAATGTGGGTTTAAGAAGGGCGAAGACCTCACCGTTGTGGCTTTGCACCACGTCCCCGTAGGTCCTGCCTACGAAGTCGTCGTGCCTTAGCTGTCCAAGCCTTGAACCCTGCACCGCTCCCTTGGATAGCCGCAGAAGGAAGCAGTCCCCCTTTCTGGGGGACCAAAGAAATACCAGGTCTCCGTAGTTAAGCATCGAGCCACTCCTTGAGCTTCAAAAAGGACTGGGCTATCCCCTCCGGGTCAAGCCCCATCATCCGGTAGACATCATCGGAGGCTCCTGAATCGCCGTACCGGAAGACCCCAAGGGGCATGAAGGGAAGGGAAACCCCGTTCCTGGCCATAAGGTTCGCCACCTGGGCCCCAAGGCCGGTGTTGACGTTGTGGTCCTCAACGGTGAGCAGGGGCCCCCGCCCCACCAAGGCAAAGAGCTCATCGGCGGACATGCCCAACGGAGAGGCGGAACAAAGGACCTTCACGTCAACGCCCCGCTCCGCCAGTATCTCCGCAGCCTTAAGGGCCCTTCCCACCATGGGGCCCAACGCCAATATCACCCCTTGGCTTCCATCCCTCACCAGGTCTATGGCCCCGTAGCGGAACAAATAGCCCCCGCCGAATAGGGGGGTACCATCAGGGTCGGTAACCACCGGAAGGACGCTTCGGCCCATGGCTACGCACACGTTGCCCTCCTGGGAGAGGGCCCACCGGACCGCCCTGTCGGTCTGGTTGGGATCCGCGGGCACGATGACCTTCCAGCCAAAGGTGTTGGCGAAAAGCCCAACGTAGTCCACGCACTGGTGGGTCTTCCCGTCCTCCCCCACGTCAAGGCCCACGTGGGTCAGGAAGAGCTTGAGGGAGGAACCGTTTATGTCGTTAAGCCTCTGTTGGTTGTAAACCTCGTCAAGGCCGAAGACCCCGAAATCCGCCCAAACCGCCACCACGCCCGCCACAGAAGCCGCCCCCGCCACGGTGGCGGTGTTGTGCTCCTGTATGCCCGCCTGGACAAACCCCTCTGGGCAGGCCTTTGCAAAACCGTCAAGCTTTACCGACCCCATAAGGTCGCAGTCAAAGGCCAGAATGGGGGTGGCGCCGGAGGCCCCTCTGTTCCTAGCCCCAACGTCCGCCAAGGCCTTGCCGAAGGCGGACCTGTTATCGGTCTTGGCGGACGGATCATAGGTAAAGGGTTCTCCAAGGTCCAACGAAGGCTTTAAGGGGCGCACATGCAACCCCTTCGGCAGAGGACCGCTGCGCATGGACAACATCCGCCGGTACTCCTCCATGGAGCCTCCCAGCTCCTCAAGGGCCTTCTCAAGTTTATCCCCCAACAGGGCCTTGCCGTGATAATCCGGGATGCCCTCCATGAAGGATACCC
Source organism: Thermanaerothrix sp. (assembly GCA_026417795.1). Lineage (NCBI taxonomy): Bacteria > Bacillati > Chloroflexota > Anaerolineae > Anaerolineales > Anaerolineaceae > Thermanaerothrix > Thermanaerothrix sp. The sequence goes on along the minus strand of JAOACP010000050.1, from coordinate 4,902 downwards.
CCTTGCCCATCACGGTGTCGCACAATATCACCGTTGGAACACCGCATGCCTTGGCGTCCCTCACAGCCCTGTAGAGGTCCTGGAAGTCATGCCCGTCCGCCCTTAGGACGTTCCAGCCGTCCGCCTTCCAAAGGGCCTCTATGTCCGCGGGCATTATCTCCTCTATCCTTCCGCATATCTGAATCCGGTTGTAGTCCACCAGGACGGTTATGTTGGACAGCTTCTCCTTTGAAGCCAGCCGCCGGGCCTCCGCAACCTGCCCCTTCACCTGCTCCCCGTCCCCCATGAGGACGTAAACGTGGGCGGAGGAACCCCTGCCCCGGGCGGCCAGGGCAAACCCCACCCCCGCGGACAACCCCTGTCCCAAGTTACCGGTGCCCCAGTCTATGCCGGGAACCTCCCGCTCCACGTGCCCCTGATAAGGGCTTCCAGCCCGCCTGAAGTTGGGAACCACCTGGTTACGGTCTAAAAGGCCCCAGAATATAAGGGCGCTGTATGCGCCGGGGGATGTGTGGCCATGGCTTATGACCACCCTATCCCGATCCGGATCATCAAGGTTTTGGCGGTTAAGCCTGGCGCAGCCATAGGCGGTCATGTAGATCTCCATGCTGGACATGGAGCCTCCCGGATGACCGCTGGAAGCGCAGGACGTCATCATCACCGCATCTATCCTGCCCCTCCTGGCTCCCTCACGAAGGAGCTCCGCGTAATCCTCGCGGAGCTCTGAATCCCTCATCTCCTCAAGGTACCTCTTAAGCGATTCCATAGGACTGATCTCCTTCCCTTTGACTTGGGTCAAGGGTAATTTTAAACCATAAAAGCCATAAGAAAAGGGCGGGGAAGCCCCCGCCCTTGGATCAGTTTAGGTCCAGAGCCCTTAAGAAAAGCCCATCTACGGTCTACAGCACCTGGTCCACCGGGGTGTAGGGAAGGTTGAAGGCCTCCGCCACGGGCTCACAGGTCACCTTGCCCATCACCATGTTAAGCCCCTTCTTAAGGGCCGGGTTGTCCTTGCAGGCCTGCACGTAGCCCTTGTTGGCCAGCTGCTTGCCATAGTAGATGGTGGCGTTGTTAAGGGCGAACGTGGAGGTTCTGGCATAGGCCCCCGGCATGTTTGCCACGCAGTAGTGCAATATGCCGTCCACCACGTAGATGGGGTCGCTGTGGGTGGTGGCGTGGGAGGTCTCGAAGCAGCCTCCCTGGTCTATGGCCACATCCACCAGCACGGCCCCGGGCTTCATCATCTTCAGATGCTCCTTGCGCACCAGCTTGGGGGCCTTGGCGCCGGGGATGAGAACCGCCCCTATCACCATGTCCGCCTCCTTCAGCCCCTCTTCAAGGGTAACCGGGTCGCTGTAGACGGGGAAAACGTTGCTTGGCATGGTGTCCGCCAGGTACTCCAGGGTACTGGCCTTCACGTCCAAGATAGTAACCTTGGCCCCCATGCCGGCGGCTATCCTAGCCGCGTTGCGGCCCACAACGCCTCCACCCAATACCAGAACGTTGGCGGAAGCCACCCCCGGCACGCCGGAAACCAAAAGCCCCCTGCCGCCATGGGCACGGCCCAGGTAGAAACTGCCCATGAGGGGTGCCATACGGCCCGCCACCTCGCTCATGGGCTTAAGAAGCGGCAACGAGCCATCGGCCTCCATGACGGTCTCGTAAGCCAAGGCCACGATCTTCCTCTCCATGCAGGCCTTCGTAAGCTCCTCGTCGGAAGCGAAGTGGAAGTAGGTGTAAACAAGCTGTCCCTCCCTCATGAGGGGATACTCCTGGGGAAGGGGCTCCTTGACCTTCACTATCATGTCCGACTGGGCCCACACGTCCTCCGCAGTCTCCAGTATCTTGGCCCCCGCCGCCACATACTCCTCGTCGGCTATGCCGGAGCCAAGGCCGGCCCCCTTCTGGATAAACACCTCATGTCCAGACGACACGTAGGCCCTCACCGATGCGNGTATCAACCCAACCCGGTACTCATGGTTCTTGATCTCCTTCGGGCACCCTATCTTCATCTACACTTCCTCCTCTCTGCTATTGGGGATGATCCCCTATTTGCGCCTGTTTTCACTTTTCAACACAAACGGAAGCTCTTCTCCGTAATCTACGCCCTATTCCTCACTTATGTAGACCCTTGGAACCCTCTCGGAGAAAATGCCCGGCACCTCGTAAACTATGGTGCCAAGCCAGGCGGCGAACTCCTCCGGCGTTATGGCCTCCCCGCCCTGGGAGCCCAGTATGACCACCTCGTCTCCCACCTTTACGGATGGGTCATCGGTCACGTCCACCATGCACTGATCCATGCATATGGTGCCCACCACGGGAAAACGCCTGCCCCCTATGAGCACCTGGGCTTTGCCGCCAAGGCATCGCAGGTAACCGTCCCTGTAGCCGATGGGCAGAACCGCTATCCTCTCCTTGCCCCGGGTAACGTATCTCATGCCGTAGCTGACACCCCACATGGGGGGAAGCTCCCTCACCGCCACCACCTGGGTTTTAACCTGAAAGGGAACCTTAAGGTCCAACGGCACAGGACACACCGGCGACGGCCTCATGCCGTACAGCAGTATGCCGGGTCTTACCGCATCAAGGTGGGCGTGGGGCATCCTTATCAGCGCGGCGCTGTTGCAGGCGTGCCTCAACCTGAAGCGGAAGCCCCTGGACCTCATGCGATCCAACACGTCCCCGAAACGCTTGAACTGCTCCTCCGCAAATGAGAGCCTGCTTTCGTCGGCGGTGGAAAAATGGGTGAAGACCCCCTCCACATCCAGGTTGCCCATGGACATTATCTGAGCGGCGGCTTCCTCCGCCTCCTGGGGAAGGAAGCCGATCCTTCCCATTCCGGTGTCAACCTTTACGTGCAACTTCCCCTGACGGCCCTGGCGCTTTGCCTCAGAGCTCATCGCCTCTGCGAAGGCCATGTCCCCCACCGCACATGCCACATCCCGGGCCACCATCTCACCAGCGGCGGAGGGCAGGCTCTGCCCCAGCACCAGGATGGGCTCCCCAAAACCCCACTCCCTAAGCTGAACCGCTTCGTCGGGGATTGCCACCCCAAACCTGGTAACCCCCTCGGCCCGGAGGGATTCCGCCACCTTCCTGGCCCCAAGGCCGTAAGCGTTCGCCTTCACCACGCACATTACCTGGGCCCTGCCGCCCACGTAGGAAGATATCTGCCTGTAGTTGTGCCTTATCGCTTTGAGGTCTACCTCCATCCGAGTAGGCCTTAACATCAAAAATCCCTCCCCAGGATGGAGGGGGGGATCACCCCCCTCCCGGAAGAACTAAAGCTTAAGGCTACCAGAACTCCTCTTTTCGTCAAAATCCCTTACCAACCGACGCACCTCGCCGGAGAGCAACAAAAGGGCTATTATGTTGGGAATAGCCATCAACCCATTGAGCGTATCCGCCAGATCCCATAGGTTGACCAGGATCTCCGCGCCGCCCCAGCCCCCAAGGACAACGCATATGACCCAAAGGGCCTTGAAGGGCGTTATGACCTTAGGACCAAAGAGGTAGGTACCCGCGGTCTCTCCGTACCAATACCAACCCAGTATGGTGGAGAAGGCGAAGAGCGAAAGCCCTACGGACAGAACCATGGTGCCCAGGCTCCCCAAAACGGTCTGGAAGGCCGAAAGGGTGAGCTTGGCGCCGGTGAGCTCCGGCTGCCCAGTCAGAACCCCGCTGGACATTATGGCTATGGCGGTTATGGAGCAGATCACGATGGTGTCGGTGAATACCTCAAACAGCCCATAGACCCCCTGACGCACCGGATGATCCACCACCGCGGTGGCGTGAACCATGGGGGCTGAGCCAAGGCCCGCCTCGTTGGAGAACACGCCCCTGGCAACTCCCTTGGTCATGGCTACCTTGATGGACCAACCCGCTATGGCGCCGGGCATGGCGCTTGGATCCGAAAAGGCGTACTTTATGGCGTTGGCTATGGCGGCGGGCACGGAGGATATGTTTGTGAATATCACCAACAGGCCGCCTACGATGTATATCAGAGCCATTATGGGCGTAAGGTAGGTGGTGACCTTCGCTATGCTGCCAAGACCACCCCATATGACCAAGGCCGTAAGCACCGCCAGGATCACCGCCGTGTATATGTGAGGTATCCCAAAGCCAAGGGACAAACCCTCCGCCGTGGAGTTTGCCTGCACCATGTTGCCTATGCCGAAGGACGCGAAGAACGTGAACACCGCGAACAGCACAGCCAGCCACTTAAGCCCCAGGGCCTTCTCTATGATGTACATGGTCCCGCCGCGCCAGTTGCCAAGGGAGTCCTTCTCCCTGAACCTAACCGCCAGCAACACCTCACAGAACTTGGTGGTCATGCCGAAAACCGCGGATATGAGCATCCAGACAAGAGCTCCGGGACCCCCAAGGTGAAGGGCGGTGGCCACGCCGGCGATGTTGCCGGTCCCAACGGTGGCGGAAAGGGCCGTGGCCAAGGCGGCAAAGGAAGATATGCTGCCCTCCCCCTCTCCACCCTTGCCGATCTTACCCAGAACCTCTTTAAACATGAAACCGAAGTACCTCAGCTGAGGAAAGCCCAAGATAACCGTGAGATATACCCCGGTTCCCACAAAGAGGACCAACATCCAAGGCCCCCATACTATTCCGTTAACTATGCCATTCAGTTTCATTATGGCTTCCATTACATCACCCTCCCCTCGTCCTAGGCCTGTCTCTTCTCTCTAGCCTTCCAGGAAGCGCCTTAACAACCGTTACCCAAACCCGCATATCCCCCCCAAAGTTACAAGTTTCACTACGAATATTCCAACCGTTCTCATTCTTGCAAAACATAGGCACCTTCGTCAAGATGGCGAATTGCCTCACGTAAAATCTAAACGAAAAGGGAACGTTGCCTCACCTAAGAATCCAAACGAAATATGATCCCCT
>JAOACP010000049.1 GCA_026417795.1 Thermanaerothrix sp. | reverse complement strand
GAAGCCGCTGCCGCCGGATATCATCTTGCGCCCCGCCTCCGCCAGCTCCGGGGTTATCACGGAGCTGGGCTTGGCTACGTTCTCCTTCATTATGAGGTCCTTGTTGGGATCGCACACCAAGGTTCCCTGTGAGGTGGTGAGGAACCCGTTGCCCTTACCGAGGATGGTGTACCCGGTTATCGTCTCCGAAAGGCTCTTGAGCATTAGGTCCGCCGCCGCCACCCCAAGGACCCTGCCGTCCTTGCCCCTTATCGGCACCGCCAGGGTGATGACCACCTCTTTGGAGTCCGGGTCAACGTATGGTTCTGTTATGACCGGTCCGTTGGACTTGACGGCGTCCTCGTACCAGGGGCGTTTTCTTGCGTCGTAGTCCTGGGGTTCCTCCCAGTGGGAACCGCTTGCGAGCCTTCCGGAGGATTCAAGGCCCACGTAGACGTCCAGTATGTTGGGGTCTGATTTCACGCCGTCGTATATGGCGCCGAAGGCTGGCTCAAGGTCGCCGTCCTGCGTCTTGCCCTCGGCCTCGATGAGATATTGGGCTTCCTTGGCCGAAGCGTTTACTATGCCCCATATGCTGTCCAGATAACGGTCCACCTGGTCTGCCCTGGCGGCTATGAGCTCAAGCCCCAGTGAGTTAACCTGCTGGTTCAACATGGAGTAGCTTTGGTGCGCCACCATGATCACCATGGCGGCCAACAGCCCGGTGACCCCTAGCCCCATGAACAACAGCTTCTTGCCCAGCGACAGGTTCTTAAGGCCCATTGATTCTCCATCTCCTTTTGACGGAATTATGCTAAAAAAATGAACTCGCGCTCATTATAATCGGTTGAATTTTGGGCGTCCATTGTCGCATAAGGGTCCCGGAGGCGGCTTGGTTTGCCTTTGGGTAACCCTTGAGCTTTTTGTATTTTTATAAGAGTTGTTTAAGGGCTTCGAACCCTTGCAAACTCCTGGGTTTTGTGGTTGATTGCTCCTTGAGGTGATGGATTTGAGTTGTTTGTCCGTAAACGACGCCAAGGACGCGGTGGTAAGATATGGGGCCCAGCTTGAACAGCGGGGGCTGGTGTTCGGCACCGGGGGGAACCTGTCGGTTCGCTGTGCCGATGGGCTTTGGGCCCTTAAGCCCTCCGGGGCGCCCTGCGGGGCCCTACGGGCCGAAGAGGTGTCGGTGATGGACATGGAGGGCCGCTGCCTGGAGGGGGGCAAGCCCTCCAGCGAGTGGAGGATGCACCTTGAGATATTAAGGGCCAACCCGAAGGTGGGGGCGGTATTCCACACCCACTCCCGGTTTGCCGTCACCCTGGCGTGTCTTAAGTGGGAGGTGCCGGCGGTCCATTACTACCTTGCGGCCTTTGGGGACGAGTACATACCGATGGTCCCCTACAGCCCCTTCGGTTCTAAGAAGCTGGCCTTGGACGCCGCAAGGGCTTTGTCCTGCGGTGTCAAGGGGGTCCTTTTGGCCAACCACGGGGCGGTGGTGGCGGGGGAGACTCCACAGGAGGCCTTCGACCTGGCGGTGAACCTGGAGTTCCTGTGCGAGGTCTACTGGAGGGCCCGGTGCGTCGGCACCCCCGCAACCCTCTCAAGGGAGCAGTTCAGGGAAGCCCTGGAAGGGTTCGCCTCCTATGGACGACCTAGGAACTCCTGAGGGCCCGGGCCTTCAGGCGGTTCCTGTGGTTTATGGCCTCCGCCACCGCGAGGCTCAGCAGTTCCCTGTCCTGGTGGCGCCTTTTCTCTATCTCCGCCTCCAGGATCTTCTTCTTGAGCTTTAGCTTGTACTCCTCCATGGACCTCTGAACTGTCCGGTGATGTAACACCATCACCCGGTCCATGGAGGCGTCCACGTTGCCCTTGGCCCTCGCCACCGCCTCCATTGGGTCCTTTGGGGCGTCTTCCGCCCTTTGGCGTTCAGTGCCCCTCTCCCATCCCTTGAGTAAGTCCGTTGGGTCTTCCTTAGGTCCCCCAAGGGAGAACGGTTTTGTCATGCCTTGCCACCCCCTAAGGCTTCAAGCCACCTGTCCTTAACTGCCCTGTGCCCATCTTCTTGCCCTTCTTGTTTCGGTTCAAGGGGCCCTCGCCCTTATCCCCTTGTGGGTTGGATCCCATCACTGCTTGGGGTTATGATTGAAATACCGCATTGGGGGTGTTCTGTATGAGATGGGTGGACATGCACTGCGACCTTCCCTACGAGCTTGCGGTAAGAAGGCGCAGGGGGGAGTGGGACGTGGTAAGGAACCTATTCCTTCGTGACTTTCAGGACAGCGGGCTTGGGCTTTTGGTGGTGTCGTTGTTCGTTGACGATCTCTCGGTCCCAAGGGCGCTTGAGGAGGCGTTGTTTCAGCTCCAGTGCCTTCTGGAGGAGGAGAGGGAGGCGGAAGGGGCTTTTGTGCTGGTCAAAGATCTTAAGCAGCTGGAGAGGTGCCTTTCCGGCGGTCCTATGGGCCTTGTGCTCTCCATGGAGGGGGCGGAGCCCCTGGAGGGGAGCGAGGAGCTTCTTGGGTTCTTCCGGTATCACGGCCTTGGGTCCTTGGGTCTTACATGGAGCCGCAGGAACCGCTTCGCCGACGGTACGGATCTTAAGGGATCCGTCAGGTCCCCCGGGGGGCTTTCTTCCCGCGGCATGGCCCTGGCCAGGTCCGCCGCTGAAGTGGGCGTTGCGCTGGACGTAAGCCACCTCAACGACCCGGGGGTGGACGACCTGCTCCACATGGGGGTCTTTCTTTGGGCATCCCACTCCAACTGCAGGTCCTTGTGCTCCCATCCAAGGAACCTCGAGGACCGGCACATAGAGGCCATAGGGCGGCTTGGGGGCGTGGTGGGGTTCAACGCCCACGGATCCTTCGTGGGGTTCGACGACCCGGTGGAAGGGATGTACCGCCACATAACCCGGGTGGTTGACCTGGCGGGGGAGGAGGCCTGCGCCCTCGGGCTGGACCTCTGCGACAGGTTTGAAAGCTTCTACCAGGGCGTCCGCAAGGACCTCTTCATGAGCCACCGGGAGGCCCGGGACGCCTTGGACGCCCTTAAAGCCAGGCTTGGCTCAAGGCTCATGGGCAAGCTGCTTTGGGAGAACCCGTTGAGGGTCATCGAAAGGGCCCTTAAGGGCTCTCCGTCAGCCGCTCCTCCGCTTCCCTGAGCCTTTTGATCCCCTGGGGGGACATTCGGTTCAGGAGCTTTTCCCTGAGGGATAGCCCAATCGAGTCCCGGGGGGACTTGTCCTCCCCCAGGGATGTCCAGCTTACCTTCTTTCCCCGGTGGATAACGTCCAGATCCACCCACCGGTCCCCGCTGGGGGAGTACTCCAGGGCCATGCAAAGTTCCTTTACCTCCGATGGGGGAAGGGGGGTGAAGAGGCTCACCACGTATACCGGCACGCTCATAAGTATGAACGCCTGGTCCCTTCCCCACGCCTCGGACAGCACAAGCCCCGCGTCCACCCCCTCTATGGCCCCCATTAGCCTCTGGTAGTGCAGGTCGTAGCGCCCCGCGGCGTCGTATATCTTGATCTCCACCTGGTTCCAGTCGGGGGTCCCCATGGCGATGCTCAGGTAGTCCATGGCGTTGTCCTTGAGGCGTCCTAAGACCTCTGAACAGGGCCTTTCAACCAGCACCGCGGAGGGGTGCAGTTCCTCCATCCTAAGGGGCCTGTTGAGGGGGCTCTGGGTGAAGTATATGATGGTCCTGGTCCCGGTGGGGCAGGCCAGTGCGTGGGGCCTTTGCACCACTTCCCCCCCGAGGTCCTTTGCTATCCTCTCCACCGCCCTTCCAAGGTCTCCCATGAGCCGCATTACCGCGGTGCCCGGGGCGGTGCACACGTTGTCCACCGCCTCGCACAGCCTGGAGTTTATGAGGTGGCAGAGCAGTTCCTCCGGGGGGGTGTGGGTGGAGTATACCTTGAGGACCGGCTTGTCGCCGGAGGCCATGAATATGATCAGCGTGGCCTCCTCCGTTGCGGACTCCACCGCGGACAGGGGGTCCTGCTGCCAGGGCACACATCGTGCCTCCATGAACTCCTCCAGCTCCGCGATCCGCCCATCAGAAGCGGTGGTCTCCACCACCAGAACCTTAGGCCCTCCCCTCACGAGAGAAAGCATTGTCACCACCTCCGGTTTAACGTTCCCGTTTAGTAGTCGTTCCTTTTTCATTGGCCCTGCAGGGCCAGGTAGGGAGATCTTCCCCCTCCCGGCTTACCCCCCCGCTTGGAGTTTTAGCCCCCACAGGGGGTTTTAGTTCCCCACCGGGGGTTTTAAAACCCCACAGGTTTTTTAAATTTTAAATTTTAAAAAGCCCCATCAGGGGGGTTAAAGGCCCCTTCGGCGGCGAAGGGTTCGTTCGTCGTCGGTGCCCGGGGGGTATCTTATGAACCGCACCGACCAGTCGGCGGTGTCCAAGAGGTTCATCCGCTCGATGCCGTTCAACATGATCCTGTCCCCCTCCGTGGAGGTCCTTAACTCCAGGTCGTGGCCGAAGAGGTTCACGTCCCCCAGTTCCCCCAGGTCCGAGTGCCTGTGGGAGGCCTTAAGGGATCTGCCGCCCACGGTCAAAAGGGCCCTCACCGGGTGGACCTTCGCCCAGGGCATGAGGTCCTTCAGCACCTCCTCCAGGTCGTGGTTGCCGCAGGTGATGACGAGCCTTGAGACGTCCCTGACGGCTTCCAATGCCTTGGACAGCTTTGATACCTTCCGCACGTACTCGTCCTTCAGGGAGGGCCAAAGACCCACCTTGACCTCGTCCGCCACGTCCCCGGTGTGGATTACCATCATGGGCCTCATGGACAGCACCGCCCGCCGGATGTATCCGTAGGTGGACGACGGCGTGTCGGATATGTGCAGTATGCATCTGCTTCCGTCCAGCTGCGGGGGTATGAACCCCATGGCCTCCAGAAAACGCCTTGCTCCCCTTGCCAGGTCCAACTGGGGGCCCCCGTAGTTATTGGGGGGCACAAAGAACCTTCCCACCGGCCACCTCCCGTTAAGGGCGTTCCACGCCTTTTGCCCTCTTTGAGTCCCATGTATTACTATGCTGCATGATAACCTAAACTCCTTGGAATTGGGGGCCTTTTGCATGAGGGCAGCGGTGATGGATCTTGGTACCAACTCCTTCAAACTCCTGGTGGCGGAGGGGGATGGAGGTGATGTTAACGTCCTTCTGGACCGCCAGGAGGTGGTGCGCCTTGGGGACGGGCTGGCGCTTAGCGGAGGGTTCCTAAGGGACGCCATGGACCGGGCGGTGCTGGAGGTGGGGAAGATGTTGGAGCTTTGCGAGGCCCTGGACGCCCAGGCCCTGCTGGCGGTGGGGACCATGGGTTTTAGGAAGGCATCCAACGGGGAGGAGCTGCTCAAGGCCATCAAGGACCGTTACTCCCTGGAGGTGCGGATAATATCCGGACAAGAGGAGGCGGAGCTTTCGTTTGAGGCGTCGGCCCTCAAGGGGCCTAGGCTTGTGCTGGACATAGGGGGCGGCAGCACCGAGATGGTCTTCGGCGACCGGAGCATCCAAGGGGCGGTGAGCGTTGAGGCGGGGGCCCTTTTCCTCACCGACCTGTTCCTGGATCCCAGGACGGTTCCCTCCCGGGAGGCCCTTGAGGCAGCCCACCGGAGGGGCCGGGAGGCCCTGGAGACGGGGTTGAAGGAGCTTGGGATCCTAGGTTCGGGCGTCCCCCTTTGCGGCGTGGGAGGCACCTTCACCACCCTGGCGTCCGTGGCATTGGGGCTTGAGCGTTACGATCCCCACAGGGTTCACGGACTTTTTATATCCCTTAAGGAGCTTGAGCTGCAGCATGTCATGTACGCCTCCATGACCGGGGAGGAGCGGCGTTCCATACCGGGGATGCATCCCAAGAGGGCGGACATCGCCATTGGGGGGGCGGTGATAGCGTTGGAGGCGGTGAGGCTTTTCGAAGCTACAGGGGTCACGGTGAGCGCCAGGGGCCTGAGGCACGCTTTGATGGAGAGGCTTCTTAGGGGGGAGGTTTAGCCTTTGGGGGATCTTTTAATCCTCGCCGGGGGCATAGCGCTGTTTCTCTTTGGGGTGGACGAGAGTTCCAGGGCAAGCCGGGTGGCGCTGGGGGAGAGGGAGCGGGCCATGATGGCCCGTTTCGCCGCCAACCCCTTAGGGGCCTTGATCCTTGGGGTTTTGTTGTCCTTCCTGTCCCAAAGCAGCTCAGTGGCCACCAGCTTTGCCATGGGGCTGGTGGACATAGGGGCCCTCAGCTTCTCGTCATCCATAATAACCATGATGGGTTCAAGCGTCGGAGCCTCCATGGTCACCTTTCTTTTGAGCTTGGACGTGTCGTACCTGGGGCCGGGATTCCTGTTGGCTGGGGCTTTGGTTTCAAACCTTCCAGCCGGAATCTCCCGTTACGGGGGGCTTTTAAGGGGAATGGGGATAGTGCTGGTGGGCATGCTCCTCATAAAGACGGGGGTCTCTCCACTCATGTCCTCTCCCAATGCCCGTTTTTTGGTGGGGTACCTATCTGGCAGGCCGGTCCTCTTGGCCCTTGGGGCTTTCCTCGCCACTTGTGCGTTCCAGAGCAGCTCCGCGGTGGTGGCCCTGGGGATAGCCATGGCCTCATCGGGGGTGCTGGGGCTCCATGAGGCCTGCTGGTTGGTGGTGGGTTCCCACGGCGGTTCCTTCGGACCCGTGATGCTGGCGAGCTTGGGCAAGAAGGTCTCCGCCCGGCGCCTTGCGTGGGCCATGGGGATATACAAGGTCCTTGGAGGCGTGATGGGGGCTTTTTTGGCGGGGCCCTTCGCGTCCCGGGCGGCTCTGCCGCCGGTGTCGGGGATACCGGCCTTCATGGGGCTCCTCACGGTGCTCAACGGGCTGGCCCTCTTCCCCGCGGCTCGCTGGCTTGCGGAGGTATCAAAGGTCCTTGCGGGGTCCACCCGGCGTCCGGGGGAGAGGGCGTACATAGATGACGCCCTGGCTGGCTTTCCAGAGGTGGCTTACAAGCTTTTGGAGAAGGAGATGGGGCGCCTTGCGGACCTGGAGGACCGGTTCATGGGGCTTCTCCTTCAGCTCCCATCGGACCTATCGGTTGAGCTTCGGGTGAGGCCCTTCGTGGAGGACGGGGTGGTGGACCTGGCGGACTCCTGCGTCCAATACCTGGACGTCATAGAGGACCCGAGCCCCGAGGGGATCGAACGGAAGCGGCGGCTGGCCCAGGCGCTGCTGTGCCTTAGGGCCATGGGCGTGGTGCTCACAAGGGACCTTTACCCGGCGCTGTCGGACATGGCAAGATCCCGGGAGCTGATGGGCATCAATGGGATCGGAAGGTCCATCCAGGTGGTGAGGGACATATTGAGCTCCGCCGTGGGGTCCTGGGTTTTGGGGGATAAACAGATGGCATTGAGGGCGATGTCCGCCTTTGAACCCCTGTCCCACCGGGGGTTCGGCCTGTATGAGGAGATAAGCTCCGGCGAGAGGGACAGGGGCAGGATATGGAACCTGGAGAGGGTGCTTCTGGAGCTGGGCAGGGTGGCTTCGGAGCTGTCCCAGCTGGTGCTCAACGAGGAGGTGTGATTGGACCGGTGTCTTCCCTCACTCCAAGGCATAGGGCCCTCATGAGCTACCTCATGGAACGGGGCGGGTGGGTCAAGGCCTCGGAGATCGCCATGGCCCTGGGGGTCAGCGACAGGACCGTGAGATCTCTGGTGAACCAGATAAACCGGGCGGGAGGTGTTGGGGGTGCGAAGCTCATAAGGTCCTCCCGGTCCATGGGTTATATCCTTGAGGCTTCGATCAACCCCAATGTCTTACCTTCGGTCCGGGGCCCTGCGCCGGTGGACTGCCCCCCTGGTGAGAGGGCCCGGGGGGCGTTCCGCCGCCTTGTGATGTCCAAGGTGCCGGTGGATTTGTACCAGCTTGGGGAGGAAGCGGGGTTGAGCGAGTCAACGGTTCTCGCGGACCTTAGGGGGGCTGAGGGGGAGGCTAGGGCCTTGGGTTTTAAGCTGAGTTTGAGGCAGAGGGGCTTTATGTTGGAGGTTGAGGGGGCCGAGTCGGAGAAGCGGCGCTTCCTTGCCTGGGCGGTTCAGGACGAGGCATGGGGGGCCGAGGGGCTTGGG
>JAOACP010000048.1 GCA_026417795.1 Thermanaerothrix sp. | reverse complement strand
TCGTGGGCTCGGAGATGTGTATAAGAGACAGGGCCAAGAAGGCCCTTTTAAGGCCCATGGGTCAGAGGAACCAAGACCCCCGTTACGCCAGGCTGGAGGAGGAGTGCCTGAGACGTATAAACCGGTTGGGCATAGGAGCCGGGGGGTACGGAGGTCTTGTGACCGCTTTGGACGTGAGGATAAATCCCCTGCCCGCCCACATAGCGGGCATGCCTGTGGCGGTGAACCTTTGCTGCCACGCCCTAAGGCACGCCAAGGGGGTGATATAGTTGGAGATAGAGCTGTCCACTCCTCTTGACGAATCGGTCAGGGATCTTTCGGCGGGCCAGAGGGTTTACCTCTCCGGGGTGGTTTACGTGGCCAGGGATCAGGCCCATCGGCGGATGATGGAGGATCTGGACGCGGGGCGTCCGCCGTTCCCCCTGGAGGGGCAGGTGATATACTACGCGGGGCCTTCCCCCACCCCTCCTGGAAGGGTGATAGGCTCCATGGGGCCCACCACCAGCGGCAGGATGGACCCCTTCACCGTGAGGCTCCTTGGCATGGGCCTTAAGGGGATGATAGGGAAGGGCAAGAGGTCCTTGGAGGTCTTAGATGCCCTGGCGTCCTTCGGCGCCGTGTACTTCGGCGCCACCGGGGGCGCTGCGGCGCTCCTTTCCCGGTCGGTGGTGTCATCCGAGGTGGTGGCCTACGGGGAGCTGGGGCCCGAGGCGGTGCTGAGGATAGAGGTTCGAAGGATGCCGCTCTTGGTGATAGCGGACTCCCGGGGGGGCTGCGTTTACGATTCGGGGCCCCGGGCGGCCAGGGCCATGGCGGAGGGCCTTGGAGGTTAGGGTGAAGCTCCCCTTGGGTGGGGAGAAGGTGGTGTCCCTTTCGGGGGATTGTGCTCCGGTTCGGGAGGCCCTTGTGGCCGCAGGGGTTGACCTTTTCCATGTGGGGGCGGTGGTGCGCTCCCTTCGCATCCTATCCATGGATGATGAGGTCCGCCACGGCGAGCTGATCATCGTACTTCCTCCCCTGGACGGGGGGTGATCTTTTGAATGGGTTTTTGAGAGAGGGGCTTTTAGCCCTGGGCGTGTTCTCCTTTGGGGTGCTGGGCCTTAAGCTCAGGGTTCCCGCCGGCGCCATGGCGTTGGGCATATTGGGGGGATTGGCGGTTAAGGCCCTGTTGGGGGTCGGCGATTCCCGCCTGCCGGGATGGGTTTCCGCCCTGTCCCAGTGCCTTGTGGCCTACGTGTTGGTCCGCTCCAGCGAGCTGGTGTCCTTTCGCAGGGCCTTGGGGCTCTTGCCCTACGCGGCGGTTTACAGCCTCATGCTTCTGGGCTTCTGCGTGGTCATGGCGTTGGTTTTCATGAGGCTTTGCGGGATGGACTTTGCCACCTCGCTTTTTGCCACCTCGCCGGGAGGCCTTTCCGGGGTGGTGATAGCGGCGGTGGAGAGCGGAGCTGACGGGGCGGTGACGGTGCTCTTCAACCTATGCAGAATATTGTGCATCCTGGTCATACTGCCCATGCTGGCGGGGTTCGTGTTAAAGAGTTAGGTTTGTACTGCTTTTAAGTAAATGCTAATATGTTGAGTGGCTAGGGCCCCAAGGGCTTGGGGCCGGTTCCTGTCTATGGAAGAGAAGGAGGAGTGGTCTTGGACATAAGCCGGTATCTAAGGTCTCTTTTTTCCAGGTCCCCGGATCCTTCGGTTCAGAGGGAGCTGTCCCTTTCCTCCTTCGGGGATCTGTGGGCCCTGGTGCCCCACCTCACCGAAGAGGAGGAGAGGTGGGTCCTCTTCACGGGGGACGCCAACTACAAGTTGGCTCAGCGGGGGATATTGAAGCCCAGCGGCAGGGCGCTGGGTTACAGGTTATGGCGTGGGGCCTTTGACGAGGACCCCATATGGGTGGCAAGGTCCATGTGCGGCGCTGGTCTGGATCTTGCCTTGTCCGATGGGGACGTGGATGCCGCGCCTGTCATCGGGAGCGTGCCCGCCGGGATGCTGCTCACCGTGCCCATGTGGGTGTTGTGCAACTACCTTGGCAAGGACCGTCGTCCGCTGGCGGAGGCCCTGTCCCTTGGTGCCCTGGTGTCGGGCTACATGGTGGCCAGGGTGGAGGATGCCAACGGATACGACCGGCTTCTTGCCGCCGCCGCGGGCTGCGCCGCGGGGCTTGCGAGGCTCAGCGACGGTTCGCTGAAGGTGGTGGAGAGGGCGGCCTCCACGGTGATTTGCCTCACCATGGGGGACGTGGGGGAGGAGGACACTCTGTTCACCGATTACCTGGCTTCGGTGCTCTCTGGTCAGGCCATCGTGGCCTGCCAGATGGGGCTTTCGGGCCAGGGCTTCACCCTTTCCATGGACGACAGCCGCAGCATGTTTGAGCACTGGGTGGCCGGAAGGGAACGTTTGATCTAGTCCCCATGCCTGGAGGTTCTGGCGGGCCCTAGGGGATCTTAAGCGGGGTTTTTATTTTATGAAGCAGCCGTTCATAGTGGGAGGCCTAAAGATCTTAGTCTCCCTTTTTAGATGTATGGGCCATGGGTCTTCGGTGAGGCTGGGCGGATGGTTGGGGAAGCTTGTGGCGGCATTCTCCAAGGAGAGGGTGGACCAGGCCTCCGCCCGTTGCTCCAGGGCCCTTGGCATATCAAGGGAGGCCGCCAGGGGGGTGGTCTTGTCCTCCTACCGGCACTTCGGCATGGGGCTTGCGGAGGTGATTCGCTTTCCCGTCATGCGTGAGGCCATCCCCGGGCTGGTGGAGTTTGAGGGGTTGGAGAACCTTGACCGGGCGTTGTCCATGGGTAAGGGGGCCATAATACTCTCTTGCCACATGGGCAACTGGGAGCTCACCGCCGCGGCCCTGGCGCTTAAGGGGTACCCCATAAGGGTGGTTGCGGCGGACCAGCGGGATCCAAGGCTGACGGACATGTTGGTGTCCATGCGGTCCAGCTGCGGCGTGGTTACCATAGGTAAGGCTTCGGATCTTAAGGGGGTCTTCCGCTGCCTTGAGGAGGGCGGGGCGCTGGCGGTGCTCCTGGACCAGGACGCCAAGTCCAAGGGACTGGTATCGGAGTTCCTGGGGCTCCCCGCCAGCACCCCCTTGGGGCCCGTGAAGCTTGCGAGGAAGCTCGGGTGTCCAGTGGTGCCCTGCAGGTCCGTGAGGAGCCCTTGGGATCCTGTGATGCACAGGGTAACCCTCTTCCCGCCCCTCGAAGGTCCCGGCGGTGAGCCCTTCGGCAGGGACGAGCTGGGATCCTTGGAGATTTGCAACCGTCTATTGTCCTCCTGGATAAGGGAGGTGCCGGATCAGTGGATCTGGATGTACGATCGTTGGGCCAGCGTCATGGGGAGGAACTGGTGGACTGCGCCATAGACCCAGGTCGATGCAAGCTTGGGGTGGCCTTTGGAGGGCAGGACCTTCTGTTTGCCGCCATCGTGCCCAAGCCCCACTGGGAGGACCTTTGGGCCATGCTCGGCGGGATGGAATGGCCGGGGGTTCTCATGTGGGTGACCGAGGGGCAGGTTCCCAAGGGGTTCAAGTTCGACGGAAGGATACTGCTCGGGGACAGCACCGGTTCGTCCGACGTGGCGGCGGAACTGTCCCGCCGGGGGCTTAGGTTCTTCCTGGTTGATGAGAGGGATAGCACCATGGAGGCCCGGGGGCTTTACTTTAAGCTTCATCCCCCTAAGGGTATTTTGAAGTTGGTGCCCAGGGGGCTTTTGGTCCCCCCCAGGGACGTGGACGACCTGGCCGCATGGGCGTTGCTGCGTCGAAGTTTTATCAACGCCGTTTGAGTTATGGGGCCGAAAGGTATAGAATTGTCTAGGCCTATAGGGCCATCTTAAAAAAAGACACAAGGGGAGCTAGGACATGTCCACACAGGTCATAACGTCCTTGGTAAACGCGTACGCCGGGGCCTTCGTCTCGGTGAGTCAGATGATGGGGGTGGAGGCGGTCTTCCTTAAGGGTGAGATCGCCCCGGGGGTGAACGCCCCTGGAAGCCGGGTGGCGGCTTTGATAGGCATAGTGGGTCCAGGGGTCCACGGCACCGTGGCGCTGATGGCGGATTTGGCCGGTTTCAGCGCCTACGTGAGGGCCATGACCGGGGGCATGATAGAGGCCAACCCGGAGGACCCCATGTCCATGAGCGTGCTTGGGGAGCTCACCAACATGACCAGCGGACAGGCCCTCATGAAGGTGGAAGTCCAGGGGTTGGACATAACCCCGCCGCAGCTCATGGCAGGGGAGAACCTAAGGGCGGTGCCGCCGAAGAAGGCGGACGTTAAGAGCTTCACCCTGCCCTTTGACGTGGGGCCCGAGAAGGGGCGGGTGTACCTGGTGCTTTCATTCCACGAGTAAGGGGCCTTTGGTGTCCACCGAGAGGGCGCGATTAATTTAAACCTAAGCCATGGGGGGGAGTGTGCTTCCCCCTTTTTGTTTTTTTAGATGGAGTATATAATCATAAGGGGTTTGTTTTATAATTTTGAAAATATTTTTAGGTTGAGGGGGTTGGTCTTCGTGTCCATGCGTCAGCGTCTTTACCTTCTGGCGGCGATGGCTCTCCTGGCCTTGGGTGTCATGGGGGGCTTGGCCTACTACAACAGCAGGGCGATCATTGAGGATCAGATCTCCAAGGGGGGAGAGGTGGCGGCGGACTCCGCCGCCGCGGCGGTGAGGAACTGGTTGGACGGCAGGAGCGACATAGTGGAGACCGCCGCCATGAACTGTGAGTACCTTTGGCTCAACTACGGCATGGCGGGCCGGCTCCTTCAGCCTTACGCTGAGGGGCTAACCAAGGAGTACTCGGAGAAGGGCTTCATGGACGTGTACATAGGCCTTGAGGTGGGGGGCTTCGTGGACGGCAGCGGATGGAACCCCCCGGAGGGATGGGACGCCAGGACCAGGCCCTGGTACCAGGAGGCGGTTAAGAAGGGCGGCACGGTGATGACCATGCCCTACGTGGACTCCAACACCGGCAAGCTCATAGTCTCCATCGCCACCCCCCTCAAGGGATACGGCGACAAGCTCCTTGGGGTCTTGGGGGCGGACATGTCCATAGACACGTTGGTGGAGATGATATCCAAGCAGAGGATCCTGGGGTACGGTTACGGCGTGCTGCTGGCTCCGGACGGGACCTTCGTGACCCATCCTAAGAAGGAGCTGGTCTTGAAGGAGAACATAGCTAAGGAGTCCTCCTTCGTCACCGCCGAGCTGGCCAAGATAGGCCAGGAGATACTGTCCGGGAAGTCCGGCCTTTTCAAGTACCGCAGCGTGGACGGTGACGAGCGCCTTCTCTTCGTGAGGCCGTTGAACTACGGTTGGAGCCTTGTGCTGGTGGTGTCCGAGAAGGACCTAATGGGTCCCATAGGGGCTCTTGGGATGAAGCAGCTGCTGGTGGCGGTGTTGGCCATGGGGCTTCTGGGGGCCCTGGTCTTCTCGGTCATAAGAAGCCTCATGCGGCCCATACAGTGCCTCATGGCCGTTTCCGGCGAGGCCGCCAAGGGGGATTTGAGCGTGTCCGCCTGCTTTGCCGGCACCGACGAGATGAGCCAGCTGGGCAGCGCTTTGGACTCGGTCATATCATCCCAGCGGGAGATATTTAAAAGGTTCCGGAGCGATGGGGAGGTCATCGAGAGGCAGTCGATAAACCTTGAGGAGGTTGCCCGGAAGACCGAGGATACAATAGGCCATATAAAGGAGCAGATGGATCAGTTGACCCGCATGGCGGAGGACAACTCCCAGGCGGTGGAGGCGGCCAACGCGGGCATAGAGGAGGTGGCGTCCGCCTCCCAGGGTGCCGCTCAGGCGGCGGCGGAGGCCTCCAGTTATGCCGAGGCCCTTAAGTCCAACGCGGAGGGAGCCCAGGAGCTCATCGTCAAGACCTCCGATCGGGTCATGGAGATGGCTAGCTCCTTCAGGGGCGTGGCGGATGCGGTGGCGAAGCTGAACGACCAGGCGAGCCAGATCGGGAGCATAGTGAACACCATATCCCAGATAGCGGACCAGACGAACCTGTTGGCCTTGAACGCCGCCATAGAGGCCGCCCGGGCCGGTGAGGCGGGGAAGGGCTTCGCGGTGGTGGCGGAGGAGGTCCGGAAGCTGGCGGAGGAGTCGAACCAGGCGGCGAAGAGCATAGGCGAGCTGGCGGGGGCCATAATAACCGGCACCGCCTACGCGGTGAAGACCGCCGGAAGCGGCGTAAGCCTGGCGGAGGCGGCGGAGACGGAGACCCACGTCATGAGGGAGAGGATAGGGGAGGTTCTGGGGGCCATAAACAACATAGTGGGGCAGATCCAGAACGTGGCGGCCACCGCTGAGGAACAGTCCGCCAGCTCCCAGGAGATGGCGGCTTCGGTGGACCGCCTTGCCGCCGGCGTCGCCACCACCAAGGACATAGCGAGCAGGATAGATCACGTGCTGGATGACCTGGTGGAGAACAGCAGGCTCCTCATGGGGGCCTCGGAGGAGCTGGCCCGGTTCGCCCAGGAGTTCAACCGGGTTCTGAAAGGGTATAAAATAGACTCCGATCAGCCCTTGGCCCTCAGGGGATAGCGCTTGAGAACCGTAACCCGGGGCGGGCTTTGAGCTCGCCCCTTTCTTTTACCTTCTCGTCTTTAGGGGGTGTACCGTGGAGGACAGGACTGACGCCGCAAGGTCCGGGATGGACTGGTACGTTAAGGATCTCATGGCCTACATGTTTGGGGTTCCGAGGGAGGAACTGGATGCCCTGGTGGATGGTTACCGGGCTGCCGGTGGCATGCCCGACCCGTCGGGGCTTTTTCGGTACCTGTCCGCAAACGGGAGGAAGTACCGGGTGTTATGGACGGTTTTTCCCGCGGGGGACCTCATAAGCATACTCTTTGCCTCCGTGTTCGGCCCCGACAAGCAGGTGCTTTGGCGGAAGAGCTCGGTGCTCCCCATGAACTCCGACAGCGGGGCCTTGAGGTTATGGAACCGGGTCCTGGAGCTGGCGTCGGGCATAGGGATACAGCCCGACAGCCGGGTTTCGGAGACGGACCTTTGGTCCGCCGAGCAGGTGCATCGGCAGATGGTCCGCCTTTGGGACGGGTGGGCCGGCACGTTTCTGTCGGAGGTGGAGGACTGGCTGTCCCAACAGGGGATGGAAGCCCCCGACGGGGTGGTGGAGAGCTCTGAACTTAACTCCAGGCTATCGGTCGGCGTGTCCAAGGAGATCCGGGATACTGTGGGCCGCGGCATCCCCTTGGGCGCCGTGAGGTACGCGGTGGTTTCCCTGCCGGAGCTGAGGGACATGGGTCTTGAGGTGTCGTCCCTGCAAGCGGTGCTGGACTCCTACGTGAGTTCCGCCATTCCCTCCCTGAAACAGGAGCCTCAACCGGGGGAAGGTGATCAGCCGCTTCCACAAGGCGTCATGGAGGTGCGGCCCTGCGTGGATCCCCTTAACGGCGTTGCCCTTTCCCTCATGCGTCCCGGGGATCCCGTGGTGGTGGAGCCCGCCAGGGAGGTGGAGCTGCCGGGGACCATATACATGATAAGGCTTCTCAAGAACGGCCAGTACGAGGTTCACGGCCAGTTCGACCGGGACGGCAGCTTCTTCAAGTTCATATCCCCCGGGGAGCTCAAGATAAAGATCCCCCCCGGCGCCCAGGTGGAGGACCGGGAGGGATTCCCCATGCTTTACGTGGCCGCCGCGGGACTTTTGGCCCTGCTGGCGGTGGCGTTGTACATTTATAGCTAGTGCCGCCCGCCGTTGGTGGCGATGCAGCTCCGGGGCCCCAGGCGGGAAGGACCCTAGGGGTTTTCGCGCTGAACCTTGAGGGTGATGTTGAGCTCCTCCGCCTCCCGGCGGAACCACCGGCAAAACCCCTCAACCGCCCCTGTGATGGCGGCCCCCACGGCGGAGTCCTCGGAGGGGACCAGGAACTCTATCTGTGAGTCATCCCCGCCCAAGAGGTACGGGACCGCGCACCTTAGGGCCTCCATGGCCTCCTCGAACCGGTACAGTCCCTGGTGCCACAGCTCCTCCCGGATGTCCAGGAACGGGGATGGGTCCTCCTGGCAGGTTACGGCTATTGCAACCCGGTTGAAACCCCATTCCTCCGCGGCCCTCACGGTGGCGCTGTATATGCCCCGGATGCCCCGTTCCGCCGCTATGGAGGGTATGTGTTGCGGCGTTTCCTCCCCCTCCCTTCCGGCGCAAACCACTTCGTGCCCCTCCTGGTGGAGCTTCAGCGCCAAGGGGTGGTAAAAGGGGAACCACCAGCGCTGCATGGATCCCCTACCCCTTGAGCCTCTCCAACACCAGCTTGTAGCCGTCGGAACCGTAGTCCACGCACTTCTTAACCCTGCTTATGGTGGCGGTGCTGGCCCCGGTCTCCTTGGATATGGACGGATAGGTCTCACCCTCCATGAGGCGCCTTGCCACCTCAAGCCTCTGGGCCAGGGACCTTATCTCCGATATGGTGGCCACGTCCTCCAGGAACCTGTAAACCTCCTCCTCGTTCTCAAGACACAAGAGGGCCCTGCAGAGCTGGTCCGTAAGGCTGTCCTTCCACTGGCTTCCCATGTTTATGCCTCCTCGTCGTAGTGTTGTAGATTTCTTTTTTTGACTCGCTGACATCTTTCTAAAACTCCTAAATAATAGTATAACCGTGCTTTGCAAAACGTCAACCTTCAAGCTATGCCTATTTAGCTAGGCATACAGGGGTTGGTGAGGAAGGCCCTAGGGGATATAATTGCCAAGCGTAGGACTTAAATTCGACAAAAAGTGGAGGATTGGAGATGGCCAAGAACATAACCCCGAGATCCAGGGATTTCTCCCAGTGGTACCTGGACGTGATAAGGGCGGCGGAGCTGGCGGACTACGCTCCGGTGAGGGGCTGCATGGTGATACGCCCCACCGGCTATGCCCTTTGGGAGTCCATACAGCGTCACTTTGACGAGGCCTTCAAGGAGACGGGCCACGTGAACGCGTACTTCCCGCTGTTGATCCCCAACTCGTTCCTCGAGAGGGAGGCCCAGCACGTGGAGGGATTTGCCCCGGAGTGCGCCGTGGTGACCCATGCGGGGGGGGAGGAGCTGGAGGAGCCCTTTGTGGTGCGCCCAACCTCCGAGACGGTGATAGGCCTGTCTCTTATACACATCTGACGCTGCCG
>JAOACP010000047.1 GCA_026417795.1 Thermanaerothrix sp. | reverse complement strand
GGTGGTAAGCGTGTCCCTGGGGGCCGGCACCCTCAAGGAGGCGGTGGACGCCGCGTTGGACCGCTACGTGTCGGACAGGGATGCCTTTTACCTCTTAGGATCCGTGGTGGGCCCCCACCCCTACCCCACCATGGTGAGGCACTTCCAGTCGGTGATAGGTGAGGAGGCGAGGGAACAGTTCCTGAAGGCGGAGGGACACCTTCCAAGCCACGCCATAGCCTGCGTGGGAGGGGGTAGCAACGCCATGGGGCTCTTCAGCGGCTTCCTGGACGACCCGTCGGTCCAGCTGGTGGCGGTGGAGCCCGCGGGGCTGGGGCTTCACACGGGCAAGCACGCGGCGTCGCTTCTCAAGGGCCGCCAGGCGGTGATCCACGGGTTTAAGACCTACGTGCTCACCGACGACCACGGCAACCCAGCGGAGGTGCACAGCGTCTCCTCCGGGCTGGACTACCCGGGGGTGGGGCCGGAGCTGGCGCACCTCAAGGACGTAGGCAGGATCCGGTGCGAAGGCGTCACCGACCGGGAGGCCCTGGAGGCCTTCCTCACCCTTTCGAGGACCGAGGGCATAATACCCGCCCTGGAGAGCTCCCACGCGGTGGCCTACGCCCTTGAGCTCCTCAAGGAGCTCAAGGGGGACCAGGCGATATTGGTAAACCTCTCCGGCCGGGGGGACAAGGACCTGGACACCGCCATGAGGGAGCTGGGGCTTTAGGGAAAAGGCGAAGGCGGCGCCCTATGGAACGGCGGCGTCCTCCGCCCCGTAAGCGGCCAGTATCCGGCGGTACTGGCCGCTCTTCTTCATCTCCTTAAGGCCCCTCTCAAAGGCCTTAAGTATCTCCTCCCCATCCTTCACCTTCCTTGATACCATCACGTGGAGGGTGGCCTCCCTGAGGGGGGGCTCCGCCACGTCCAGGACGTTCAGAAGCCAGGGCTCCCGCTTCAAGATCTCAAGCTTCCCCACCAGCTGGTCGTTGATCGCAAGGTCCAGCCTCCGGGACGCCACCTTCAGCGCCAGGGATACGAAACTCACGTCGTAATCCCTCTTGTAGCTGTCCCAGGAGAGGAACTCCTCGTCGTATGAGTAACCCTTGATAAGGCCCACCTTAAGACCCTTTAGGCTCTCCTTGCCCCCATACCGGAAGGGCCTGTCCTTCCTCTTGAAGAAGACTATGCGGCTTCTGGCGTAGGGGGAGCTCACAAGGTACTTCTTCTCCCTCTCCTTGGTGTACCAGGCGTCTATCAGCATGTCCGCGCTGCCCTCGTAAACCGCCTTCTGGGCCGCCTCCCAGGGCATGACCCGGAACGACACCCTGTACCCTTGGCTCCTCAAGGCCCCCCGCACTATCTCCGAGGCCACACCCAGCCTTTGGCTTCGGGGGTCGAAATACGGAGGCCACGGGTCCGCCGTCGCCACCACCTCCCGGGGCGCGCAAAATCCCCGGGGCCCAAGGACGCAAAGCAGCAGGATGGACGCCAAAACCGCCGCCTTAAAGGCTTGTTTAACCATCCCCCATCACCCCCCAAGACAGAAGGTCGGCCGCAATACCCCGCGCATCGACACACTACCACCATGCAGCGCAAGCTTCAAGATCTGCCGCCAAAGCGGATGGAACGGGGGTTGTCTAGCAAGGCTTTACTTGGCATACTGAACCGGGAATAAGGGGCTTTTAAGCCTTAAGACGTTCACCCAATGGGAGGGAGATGTTCGTCATGAGCGCGAAGACCATGGTCATCACGGCGGCGCTGCTGGCCGCCCTCTCCACCTCCGCCGCGGCGGGGAGCCTTCCGGAGAGGAAGGACGTGCCGGCGGAGTTCAAGTGGAGGTTGGAGGACATATACCCCGACGAAGGGGCCTTCGAGGCGGACTTCAAGGCCTTGAAGGGCCGAATGGGGGAGGTGGACCGATTCAGGGGGCGTCTTGCGTCCTCAGCGGAGGAGCTGGCGGAGTGCCTCAAGCTCCGGGACCAGCTCTCCATAACCATGGGCAAGCTCTACGCCTACGCGGTGATGAGAAGCCACGAGGACACCTCGGACCCCAAGCGGCAGGCCCTGGCGGACAGGGCGTCGTCCCTCTCCACCGAGCTTGAGACCCGGTGCAGCTTCATAGTGCCGGAGATAACCCAGATGGACCCCAAGAAGTTGGCCCAGTTCATGGAGCACCCGTCACTGCGGGACCACCGGTTCTTCCTGTCCGAGATAGCCCGTAAACGGTCCCACGTGCTCTCCCAGCGGGAGGAGGAGATGCTGGCCCTGGCGGGAGAGGCCCTGGAGGCCCCGGAGCAGGCCTTCTCCATGCTAACCAACGCGGACATGACCTTCTCCCCCATAAGGGACGAGAGCGGGAACCAGACGGACATGTCCGAGGAGCGGTACTACCGGTTCGTGAGGAGCAAGGACCGCCGGGTGCGGAAGGAGGCCTACGACAGCCTCTACGACGCCTACGGCCGGTTCCCCAACACCTTGGGCGCCACCTTCGGCGGGATGCTTAAGGGAAGCCTCTTCCTGGCCAAGGCCCGCAAGTACCCTTCGGTGCTCGCAATGGCGCTGGACGACGACGCCATACCGGAGGAGGTCTACCACAACCTGGTGAAGACCGTGGAGTCCCGCCTTGAGCCCCTGCACCGGTACGTCAAGTTCCGAGCCAAGGCCCTGGGCCTTGAAAAGGTGGAGCCCTACGACCTGTACGTGCCCCTGGCTGAGGAGCCCAAGACGGACATCCCCTGGGAGGAGGCCAAGGCCATGGTGCTTAAGGCCTTAAAACCCCTGGGAGAGGATTACGTCAAGACCGCCCGGGAGGGCATGGAAAAGGGCTGGATAGACGTGATGGAGAACAAGGGCAAGCGGGGAGGGGCCTACTCCTGGGGGAGCTACGGAACCCACCCGTACATACTCATGAACTACAACGGCACCCTAAACGACGTGTTCACCCTGGCCCACGAGCTGGGGCACTCCATGCACACCTACTACAGCAACCTGCACCAGCCCTACCCCACCAGCGACTACAGCATATTCGTGGCGGAGGTGGCCTCCACGTTCAACGAGATGCTCCTGCTGGACCACCTCATAAAGAACGCCAAGGACCCCAACGAAAAGCGCTACCTCATAAACTACCAGTTGGACCAGATAAGGGGCACCCTCTACAGACAGGCCATGTTCGCCTCCTTTGAGCGGGAGGTGCACCGCCGCTACGGGGAAGGGGAGCCCGTGACGGCCAAGGAGCTGAAGGAGCTGTGGGAGAAGCTGAACCGGGACTACCACGGCGGGTCCTTCCACGTGGAGCCCAAGCTACTGATGGAGTGGGCCAGGATCCCCCACTTCTACAGCCCCTTCTACGTGTTCCAGTACGCCACGGGCATATCCGCCGCCATATCCCTAAGCCGCGCCGTGCTGTCCGGGGACCCTGCCGCCAGGGAGAAGTACCTTGAGATGCTGAAGAAGGGGGGCTCCAAGCACCCCATGGAGCTCCTCAGGGAGGCGGGGGTGGACATGGGCTCGCCCAAGCCCATAGAGGACGCCATAGACCTCTTCGACCGGCGCTTAAGGGAGCTGGAGGACATGGAGCGCCGGTAGTCCAATAAGGCCAGGCCTGAAGGCCGTTAAGCCAAAGCCCCGGCGGACAGCCGGGGCTTTATATTTTTTATCTTTGCCAGTTTAAACCTTTGTGCCACTGAGGGAGCGGGCATGCCCCCTTGGGCGCCGCGGGCCATGACATCACTCCTCCGCCATCTGCCGGACCTTCTGGGAGAGCCCCCGGCGGATCACCAGCACCGCGTCATCCCCGTCCACCACCATGACGTCCTCAAGCCCCATTAGCACCAGCCTCCTGGTGGAGGAAACCGCAAGGCACCCCCGGCACTCCTCGAAACGGGCGGCCCCCCGGGCGGCGTTGCCCTCCGGGTCCTTGGCCGTCACGTGGTACACCGAGTCCCAGCTGCCCACGTCGGACCACCTAGCTTTAAGGGGCACCACCGCCACCCTTTGGGACCTCTCAAGCAAACCCTTGTCAAAGGACAGGGGCTCCACATCCCAATAGGCCTTAAAGAGCCCCTCAAGCCCCTCCGCAGCAAGCTTCCAAAGGACCGGCGCGGCCCCTTTGAGCTCCTCCATGAAAGCCCCAAAGGTGAAGCAGAACATGCCGCTGTTCCAAAGGTACCCGCCTTCCTCCAGGAACGCCCTGGCCCTGTCCAAATTGGGCTTCTCCTCAAAGCGCTCCACAAATCTCGCCGAAAGGCCCTCCAACGGCCTTCCCATCTTTATGTAGCCGTAACCGGTCTCCGGGTACCGGGGCTCGACCCCGAATGTTACGAGGTACCCCTCAAGGGCCGCCTCCGCCGCCTGGTCCATGGCGTCCATGAGGGCCAGCGGGTCCTCCACCACGTGGTCGCATGGAAACACGAAGACCACGTCGCCGTCCCGGGCCCCCTTGTCCCTAAGGGCCAGCACCCCAGCAAGGACCGCGGGCAGCGTGTTCCTCCGGCAGGGCTCCTCGACCACCGAACACAGCTCACCCCCCGGGGCCGTAGAAAGGTGGGACCGCACCTTGTGCCCAAGCCCCTTTGATGTAACCGCCGCCATCCTGGAGGGGTGAACCCTGCCCAGGGCCCTGCGGAAGGCGTCCGAAAGGAGGCTGGGCCCGTCCCCTAATGGCATGAACTGCTTGGGGCTGTCCCCCCGGGACAGGGGCCACAGCCTCACCCCTCCCCCGCCGGCCAAAAGAACGCCGTAGGTCTTCATATCATATCCACC
Source organism: Thermanaerothrix sp. (assembly GCA_026417795.1). Taxonomy (NCBI): domain Bacteria; kingdom Bacillati; phylum Chloroflexota; class Anaerolineae; order Anaerolineales; family Anaerolineaceae; genus Thermanaerothrix; species Thermanaerothrix sp. The sequence continues at coordinate 4,578 of JAOACP010000047.1, read as the reverse complement.
TTGCCACCCTCATCTCCCCGATTAGACCTATAAATGCGCCTTAAGTTGTACATCTCCGCGTCCGCCCGGGCCACAGCGGACATCAGGTTCTCCCCGGCCTCAAGACATACCACTCCGAAGTCGAAGGACACGCCGGTCACGCAGGAGCAGAGGATCATCTCCGAGAGGGCCCGCCGAACCCGGGAGAGGAGCCCCGTCATCTCCCCATGGCTCGCCCCGGGGGAGAAGACCACGAACTCGTCTCCCCCGTATCGAACCACCACGTCCCCGGAGCGCACCGAGTCCCTGATGACCCGGGCCACCTCCTTAAGCACCAGGTCGCCGGTCTCGTGGCCGTAGGTGTCGTTCACCCCCTTGAAGTTGCTCAAGTCCACCATGGCCACGCACACCGGAAGTCCGGACCTCACGGACCGGGTGAGCTCCTCCTCCATCCGGGCGTCCAGGTACTTGCGGTTCCAAAGCCCCGTCAGGGGGTCCTTGAGGCTCTGGATCTCCAAAAGCCTAAGGTGCTCAAGCCCCTCCAGCAGGGCCCCCAGGTGCCAGGAAAGGACCTCGAAGAACTCCTCGTCGGACTCGTCGAAGGGCTCCTCCGGAGACTCCAGCAGCAACACACCCCGCATCTGACCCATTACGAACACCGGCACGTCCAGCTGGTGCCGGGTGTTGGACCCCACCAGATCCAGGTGCCCCGACTGGGGGCTCACCCAGCGGTGGTTGGTCATCCGCCGGGACTTGAGGATCCGGTACACCAGCCCGCCGCCCCTGCGCTTTATCTCAAGGCTCTTCTCATCCAGCAGGTCCTTAGGCGTCACGCTGGATGCCACGAGCTTGAGCTCCACCGGACCTTCCTCCACCCTGAAGAACTCCACCACCCCGTATCCCATGGTGCCCGCCAGCTCCCTGACTGTAAGCTCCGCCATCTCCTCCAGCGACGAGGCCCCCCTAAGCGACATCACCAGCCGATGGAGCATCCTGCTCCGGTTAAGCTCCCGCTCAAGGCACCCCACCACCTCGTTCCGCTCTATCCTCATGGCAAGGAAGGGCCCAAGGGCCTTGAGGATCTCCCCGTCCACCTCCATGCTGAGGGACCGGGGCTGCCTCTTGCCCACCCGGAGCATGCCCCAGGGGTAACCGTCGGGGCCTATTATGGGAACCCCAAGCTCCGACCGGATCTCCTCCTCGGTCCTTACAACCACCGGGTCTATGAGGGCGTCCTCACAGAGGTAGGGCTTGAGGGTCCACATGACCCTTCCCACGAGGCCGCGGCCCTCCCGGATGAGGACGTCCACCTGTGCCGCCGACACGGAACTCCCCAGGTTGCACCTGAACCTCATGGGGGCGTCCCGCCGGTCCCTGGAGACTATGGACGCCACGTGGTAGCCCATGGCCACAAGGCCCTCCACGGTACGGTCAAACAGCCCCTCCACGGTGGTATCCTCACCAAGCCGGGTCAGAAGGGCGATGAGGGCCCCCCGCTTGGAACTAAGGCTCTCCAACGATACGCCGCGAACCCTCTCCAGCTTAAGCCGGTCCTCCAGACGCTCCACCTTGAGCAAACCCCATATCACCGGCGCCGCCAGGGAAGAGGCGTGTACGATCAAGTCCACGTTATCAATTAAATCATCCCCCCGCCTGCCCCGGACGGAGATGACCCCCAGGACCCGGCCCCGCCAGAGGACGGGACAGGCCAGGTGCGCAAATCCATCGCCCGCCTTAGATCTTTCAACCTGCACCTCCCCAAGGGAGAACGCCCGTCCCTCGGGCCCCTCCAGGGAGGAGACCAGGCGGTTGCACTTGGCCCTGCCGGTGACGTCCAGGAGCATGCCGTTATGGGGCTTTGAGGGGGCGTAGAAGAAGACGGAGCAATCCCTGAAGGCCCTTGCCACCCAATCCACCAGGGCGGAGCACGCCTCCTCCGCCGACAGGGCCCTCTCAAGGGTGTTCATCAAGGCCTTGATGTTCGGGTAACCCAAAGCAGCACCTCCTAATCCAAGGCCGCCTTCCCCAGTTGGTCCACCCACAGGCCGAGCACTGAGCTCAAGGGGTCTTTGCCTCCGCACCGCCGTTCCGCCTGAACACCTCGTCCATCTCCAGGTGCACGTCCAGGAAGGCCCTCACAACCAGCGGGTCGAAGTGGACCCCCGAGTTGGCGGTGATGTAATCCACCACCCGCCGGTGCTCCATGGGCCCCTTATAGGGCCTTCGGCTCCTCAAGGCGTCGTACACATCCGCCACGGCGGTTATCCTGGCGGAAAGGGGTATCTCGGTCTCCTTGAGGCCGTAGGGGTAACCGGTCCCGTCCCACCGCTCGTGGTGGTAAAGGGCTATCTCCGCCGCCATGGCAAGGCTCTTCTTGTCCTTCGATATGTTGTAGCCCATGACCGTGTGGGTCTTCATGAGCTCGAACTCCCCTGGGTCCAGCCGCCTTGGGGCCAGCAGTATGCTGTCGGGGATTCCCACCTTGCCTATGTCGTGGAAGGGGGCGAAGATCTCCATGTCCCGGCAGAACTTGTTGGGCATCCCCATGGCCTCCGCCAGAAGCCTGCAGTAGCTTCCTATGCGGATGAGGTGCTCCCCGGTCTCCTCGTCCCGCATCTCCGCGGTGAGGGTTATGGCCCTATAGGCCTCAAGCAGCAGCTGCTCCTCCTTGTCCTTGAGGTCGCTCAGGTTCACCGGTACGGCCAAGAAGGCCGCTATCCCGCCGTCGGCGTCCCTTATGGCGCTCACTATGAGCCTCACCCAGATCATGGACCCGTCCTTCCGGCGGTTTAAGACCTCCCCCTCCCAGCGCCCCACCGCCGGGTCCAGGATGGCCCGCCAAAGCTCTCGGAAGGTCTCCTCGTACTCCTCCCGTGAGACGCCGTGCTCCTCGTAGACATTAGGGCCGGGGTTCAGTATCCTCGGGTTCTTCCCCAACACCTCCTTCTGGGTGTAGCCGTACATCTCCTCGAAGGCGGCGTTCACGTAGGTTATGGCGCCGGAGGGATCGGTTATGCAGACGCTCTCGGCGAACTGGTCCAGGGCGCGCCTGAATACGTCCAGGCCCTGCTTTGCCATAACCAGGTCGGTTATGTCGTGCCCCATGGCCAGAACCGCCCCGCCATCCCCATTTCCGGGCATGGGGGACAGCTTCAGTATCAGATGCCGCAGGTCCTCCCCCTTAAAGGCCTTGACGTGAAGGACCCCACCGGACTGCAGGGCGCCCTTCACTGCCTGGACGTGATCCTGGGACGCCATCTCCCATATGTAGGATGAGCCGTGCCTTGGCAGAAGCTCCCCCGCGAAGCCGTTGCGGTGAAGAACCCGGCCGTACCCGTCCAGCACGGCGAAAACCGTGGAGTCGTCGTTGGTCACCGCCTCAAGCAGACGCCGTTGGAAGGCCAGGTCCCGAAGGGCCTTGCGGAACTCTGCGTCCCTGCGGCTGAAGGACATGAGCACCCCCTCGAAGCTTCCACCAGGGCCAAAGATCCCCCGACACTGGACGGAGCCGCCGAGGTATCCCACGCTAAAAGCAGGACAGGGGCCCGAAGACGCCGGGCAAAGGGCGGCGCCGCACAGCTCATCCCCGAAGAGGTCCCGGCACATCTTGCCCTGCCAGGAGTCCACATCAATCCCCAAGAGCCTTCGCAGGGGATCGGACACGAAGACCACCCTCCCGGAAGGTTCCACCAGTGCCACGGGCTCACCTAAGGCTTCAATAGCTCCCTTGAGAAGCATCTCCATCTTCCATCCACTCTCTCCCAACAACACTTTAGGACGCCCATTCTCCACTACCTTGCGCAAATCATTTTAACACCGCCGGGGGTCCCGTTGTCCTCTTGTACGCAATGTGGAGGAGGTTACTAAAATGGGCCTTCGGCTTCCATTTAAACGGCGTCCTTCGGCGAAGGGCCTTGGGGCCGTTACAAAGCCTTAACACAATCGTAAGGTACCGCCAACCGAAGAGGCATAGTATGTGGCTGGTCAATGGGATCCAAGGACAAAAAGGGAGAGTGATGGACGTGAGGTTTTTAGGCAAGGCGTTGGCTTCGCTCCTGCTGCTGGGAGCCATGGTAGGAAGCGCCATGGCGGGTGAGATAGTCATGAACGGCTCCACCACCGTTTTGCCCTTCGCCCAGTCGGCGGCGGAGGGGTACATGAAGGCCCACCCGGGGGTCAAGATATCGGTCTCCGGCGGCGGCAGCGGCAACGGCATCAAGGCCCTCATAGACGGCATGGCCCACATAGCCAACTCCTCCAGGGCCATGAAGAAGGAGGAGGTGGAGAAGGCCAAGGCCAAGGGCATAACCCCGGTGGAGCACGTGGTGGCCTTCGACTGCATAGTGCCCATAGTGAACCCCTCCAACCCGGTGTCGGACCTCACTGTGGACCAGCTCAGGGACATCTACACCGCCAAGATAAGGAACTGGAAGGAGGTAGGGGGCCCGGACAAGCCCATAGCGGTGATAACCCGGGACAGCAGCTCTGGCACCTACGAGGTCTGGGAGGAGAAGGTGCTGAAGAAGGCTCCTGTGACCCCGAGGGCGCTGGTGGTGGCCTCCTCCGGGGCGGTGATACAGCTGTCTCTTATACACATCT
>JAOACP010000046.1 GCA_026417795.1 Thermanaerothrix sp. | reverse complement strand
CTCCTGATCGTCCCTTGTATAGGCGCCAAGCATCAGGTTCTCCATCACCGTGAGGTGCGGGAATATCCTCCTGCCCTCGGGACACAGGGCAACACCGGACTTGAGGATGGCCTCGGGCTGCATGCGGCTTATGTCCTTGCCGTCCCAGCGTATGGTCCCCTTCTTATCCTTGACAAGTCCCGCTATGGCCCTCAAGGTGCTGGACTTGCCGGCCCCGTTGGCACCGATAAGGGTCACTATCTTGCCCTTGGGGACCTTTATGGATATGCCCTTGAGAGCATGTATGCCTCCGTAGTGTACGTGAAGGGAATCTACCTCAAGCATGCTCCAGCGCCTCCTCCCCAAGGTAGGCCTCTATCACCCTCTGGTTAGAGCGTATCTCACTGGGAACCCCTTGGGCTATTATGGTCCCATAATCCAGAACCCATATGTACTCCGATATCCCCATTACCACCTTCATGTCGTGCTCGATGAGCAGTATGGTCAGGTTGAATTTGTCCCTTATGTTCCTTATGAAGTCCATGAGCTCCGTGGACTCCTGAGGGTTCATCCCCGCCGCAGGCTCATCCAAGAGCAGGAACGACGGTCCGGTGGCCAAGGCCCTCGCTATCTCCAACCTGCGCTGGGCCCCATAGGGCAATGAGGTGGCGTTCTCGTTGGCCAGCTTCTTAAGGCCCACCGCTTCAAGAAGCTCCATGCCGCGCTCCCGGATCTCCCTCTCCTCCCGGAGGAATCCGGGCAGGGCGAAGGGAGCGGCCCACCATGGGGACTTCTGTCGCACCCTAAAACCCACCATCACGTTCTCCAACACGCTACCGCCGGAGAAGAGCCTTATGTTCTGAAAGGTCCTTGCGATGCCCTTTCTACAAACCAAATGGGGGGAGAGACCGGTTATCTCCTCACCTTTAAAGAAAACCTTACCCTCCGTGGGCTTGTAAAAGCCGGTCATTATGTTGAAGCAGGTGGTCTTGCCGGCGCCGTTGGGGCCTATGAGGCTGACGATGGATCCCTCCGGCACCGCTATCTCAAAGCCGTTGACCGCGGTGAGCCCGCCGAAGCGCATTACCACCCCTTCGGTCTTGAGTATGTGCTCAGCCATCAAGGATCACCCAGCCCTTCTGGAGAAGAATCCAACCACCGCGTCCCATGACCATTCCCGCTGGCCCATCATGCCTTCCCGGCGGAACAGGATTATGATGAGCAACGCCAGGGAGAAGATCACCATCCGCATCCCCGGTATCCCCGGTATGTGGATAGATCCCAAGTCTATTGGGTTCTCCACAAACCTGAGCCACTCCAGGAGGACCGTTATCACCACGCTGCCAAGCACGCTGCCCGTCACGGACCCTAAGCCCCCCGCCACCACTATCATCAACACGTTAAATGTAAGCAGGAAGGTGAACATCTTGGGGTCTATGGTGGTTATAAGGCTGCCCATGAGGGCGCCTCCCACGCCGGCGAAGAACGCTCCGATGGTGAAGGATACGACCCTGTAGCGGAAGGTGTCTATCCCCATGGCCCTGGAAGCCACCTCGTCGTCCCTTATGGCCTTAAGACAGTTGCCAAAGTTGCTCCGAAGGAGGCTCACCACCACATAGAGGGTGATCAGAAACCAACCCCAGTTCCACCAAAGGTTTGCATAGGGCGGTATGCCCTTTATGCCCAGAGCTCCGTTGGTGACCGACTTGGCATTGGTGAAGACCACCCTGATTATCTCCGCAAAGCCCAGGGATGCTATGCCCAGATAGTCTCCTCCAAGGCGCAGAACCGGCAAGGCTATCACCAAACCGAAGAGCGCCGCCATGATACCCCCCGCCAGAACCGCCACAAAGAAGGGGGCCTGCATGACCGAGAGGGGCCATACCAAGGGCTCCAGGATGTATATCATCTCCTTCTGCATGGGGGGCAGTATCAACAGGGCGCAGGTATAGGCCCCAACCGCCATGAACCCCGCATGGCCCAAGGAAAACATGCCGGTGAAGCCGTAGATTAGGTTGAGGCTGACCGCCAAAATGGCGTTTATGGCGATGAGGTTAAGCACCTGTATCTTGTAACCATCCAGGTTCCCATCGGCCCACCAAAGGAAGGCACCCAGCATGCCAAGACACGCAAAGTTGAGGATTAGGTCTCTCTTCTTCTTGTCCATCATACCTTGTCCTCCAGCTTCTCCCCCATGAGACCGGTGGGTTTGAATAGAAGTATCAATATGAGCAACACGAAGGCGAAGGCATCCCTATACCCGGAAAGGGACGGCATGAAGGCCACTATCATTATCTCTATGAACCCCAGCATAAGCCCTCCCAACAGGGCCCCCTGGATAGAGCCTATGCCGCCTATGACCGCGGCTATGAAGGCCTTGAACCCAGGGAATATGCCCATGAGCGGGTGTATCTGTGGATAACGAAGGGACCACATGATGCCCGCCGCCGCAGCCAGGGCAGACCCAAGGCCGAAGGTAAGGGCTATTATGCGGTCAACCCCCACACCCATGAGACGGGTTGTCTCGATGTCCTTTGATATGGCCCTCATGGCAAGACCGGGCTTCGTCCTGTATACCACCCAGAAGAGAAACGCCACCAACAGCAAGGATACCAAGGGAACCACTATGGCCAAGGGCAGGATCCTCACCTTGCCAAGCTCTATTACATCCACCAACCAGTCCGGGGACGGCACAGGCCTTGGTATTCCGGAGAACACCACTATGCACACGTTCTCTATGAAGAACGATACGCCGATGGCGCTTATGAGGGCGCTTATTCGGGGCGCGTCCCTCAATGGCCTGTAAGCCACTCGGTCGACCATTATCCCTATGCCCGCCACCGCAACCACCGACAGGACCACCGCGGCGAACCAGGGCAGCTTATAAAGGGTCACGCTCCAGAAAACCCCGTAGGCTCCCAACATGAAGATGTCGCCGTGGGCAAAGTTGATGAGTCTTAGTATCCCGTACACCATGGTATAACCTATGGCCACCAGGCCGTACAGGCTTCCAAGCATCAGGGCGTTAAAAAGATGTTGCACAAACATGTCAAGGCTCAATGTTTACCCTCCCCCATTAAACGCGGGGGGAGGAGAAAAGCTCCCTCCCCCCGCAAAGAGTAAGGTCCCTAAAGCTTGGGCTGGACGGTGGTGAGGAATATCCTCTTGCCGCCCTTGATCTGCATGATGCCCACGGGCTTCTCCGCGTCGTGAGTGGCGTTTATGGTGGTGGAACCGGTAACCCCAAGGAAGCCCTTGGTGCTGGCCAAGGCCTTGGTTATGGCCTCGGGATCGGGTTTGCCGGCCCGCTTTATGGCGTCCATTATGATCATGTAGGCGTCGTAGCCCAAGGCTGCGTTAACGTTGGGCTCCTTGCCGGGGAACTCGCTGCGCCACCGGGCGGTGAACTTCTTCGCCACCGGGTTCATGTCCTTCATGGTGGGATCGTAAGGGAAAGTGGTGTAGGCAAAGCCCTCAACGGCGGCGCCGCCTATCTTGACTATGTCGGGGTTGTCCATGGCGTCCCCGCCCAGGATGTGGAACTTGGCCCCAAGGTCGCGGGCCTGCTTCATTATTATAGCCCCCTCGGCGAAGTAGGAGGGGATGAAGAGTACGTCGGGATTCTTGCTCTTGATCTCAGTGAGCTGGGCGGTGAAGTCCTGATCTCCGGAGTTGTAGCTCAGCTTGGCGACGATCTTCCCGCCACCCTTGACGAAGGCCTTCTCGAAGAAGGACGCAAGGCCCACGCTGTAATCCTGAGCCACGTCGATCAAAAGCGCCGCCTTCTTGGCCTTGAGGTTGTTAAGGGCAAAGGTGGCAGCTCCAGCGCCCTGATAGGGATCGATGAAACACACCCGGAAGTAATACTTCTTGCCCTGGGTAACCAGAGGGTTGGTGCATGAGGTGCCCACCGCCGGTATCTTGGCCTTCTCGGAGATCTCGCCCCCCGCCATGGCCAGGGAGGATCCGTAGGTGCCTATTATGGCCACCACCTTCTCCTTCTCCACCAGGCGCTTCACTGCGTTGGCGGCCTCCACCTTATCGGACTTGTTGTCCACCACCACAAGCTCCACCTTCTTGCCAAGCACCGTCCCCATCTCCCGATGGGCCATCTTGACACCCTCCAGCTCCAGCTGGCCGCCGAAGGCGTTCTGCCCGGTCAGCGGAAGGTAAACCCCTATCCGGATGGTATCCGCCCCAAAGGCAACACCAGCCACCAACACCGCCGCCAGAAGCGATAAGACCAAAGTCCTCCAAATCCTCATTCCGTTACCCCTCCTCCGTTTTTCAAGATCAAAGCGCGCTTCTAATTATACCCAAGGAGGAAAGTATAAGAAAGGCGGGTAGCGAAAATTTAGCCAAATTAACCGGCCAAATGATCGCCACCCACCGCAAAATAAACTATGTTTTCAATTTAAACCTATCCCCTGATCCGCACTCCCCCCAGAGCTCTCCTTATCTCCTCCGCCAGAGCGGCAGGAGATTCGTCCAGCTCAGGGTCAAGACAACGGCCAGGCCTGAAGGCTTGAACCACCCAATGTTCATCTTCATTCAACATGAACCGGATCGACCTTAAATGGTCCAGCGACATAAGGGCCGGCACCCAGGTGGTTCTTAGCTCGTAATCAACCCCCGAAGACCTAATGACATCCAAGGACCGCCTTACATTGGACGCCACGTCCAAGCCCCCAACCAGCGCAGGATACTGATCCCAGTGGGCCTTAACGTCCATGGCCACCATGTCCACAAGGCCTCTACCAAGCAGATCCTCCAAAACCTCCGGGTAAGTCCCGTTGGTATCCAGCTTCACCGGAAGCCCCATGGACTTGATCCCATACAGAAGATCCCCAAGACCCTTCTGCATGCATGGCTCACCACCGCTCACGCACACCCCGTCGAGGAAGCAGCGCCGCTTATGAAGCATCCGCAGGAACTCCGAGGGCCCGTCCCCACGGGGCCGCACCGGCACCAGCTCCGGATTGTGGCAAAAATGGCACCTAAGGTTGCACCCTGCGGTGAACAACGTGGCACAAACCCTGCCGGGCCAATCTAACAGGGAGGCGGGGACGTAACCTCCCACCACCACTTCGCACATCAGGAGACCGCCACCCGGCTCCTGTCCTTAAGCTCACCCCTCTTGCCCGCGTTCCAGCTGGAGGTCCTGGTGAAGTAACCGGTTATCCTGGTTATGCCGTCCACATCCTCGGAGCTGCAGGAGGGACACTGCGAGAAAAGCCCCCTGTGCACCCGGTTGCAGGAGTTGCATATGGTGAACTCAGGGCTGAAGGCCACCTGGGCGTTCTCGCTGTGAAGGTGGATCTTCCTTACAAGGCTGCTCAACCCCTTGGGATCCGGCTTATGCTCCCCCATCCAAATATGGGTAAGGGCGCCGGCCTTTATCATCGGGTGGAACATACCCTCCTCCACCACCCGCTGAATGGGATCCAATGCCAGGTGATAGTTAAGATGGGTGCTGTTGGTGTAGTATATCTCCCCGGTTTTGAAATCGCCCTTTATGACCTTGGAGGCCTCCTCGGGGAAAGCCTTGAGGTCCAGCTTGGCAAACCGGTGGGCGGTGCTCTCCGCCGGGGTCTGCTCCAAAACCATCTTGACCCCGTAACGCTCCGCCAGCTGCTCACACTTGATCTCCATGTACTTCACCACCGCCAGCCCAAGGTCCAAGGCCCCCTTGTCCTCGTGAAGCTGATGTCCGGTCATCACCTGGACCATCTCGTTAACCCCCAGGATGCCTATGAGGTGGGAGGCCTTGTCAAACCTAAGGTAACCCTCCCCGTCGTGATCCACGCACAGGGCGCTCAAGGGCCCCTTCTTGCCCAGGGAGAGGATCTCCTTTATGAAGGCCCTCTTCTGCATATGCGCCTTGGAGCTAAGCTCCATGTACTGGTCCACCAGGTCGAACAGGGCGTCCTGATCTCCCTTCGCCCGGTAGGCAAGGCGCGGCAGGTTGATGGTTATGTTCTGCAAAGCGCAGTAACGCATCTTCCAGGGCTGATGGGCCTCCTTCAGGTCCTCCTCGCTAAGCTCGAAGGACAGCCTGCAGCACTCGGACAGCTTGGCAACCCCTCCGCGGTCGAATACGAAATAGGTGTTCCCCTTCTCCGACGCCACCCGACAGGCCAGCTCCAGGAACTCCTCCCACCCGGGCTCCTTGAAGAAGTAGTCGGTGATGTGCAAAAGCGGCTTGGGGAAGAAGAACGGCTGCCCACGGCTGTCCCCCTCAAGGTAAACCTCGAACAGGGCCTTGAGGAACTTCTTGGACTCCGCGTCATACTCCCCATAGGTCTTGCCGGTAAACTGTCCGCCGGGTCCTATGGCGGGAACGTCCCGGAAGTGGTTCGGTATCTCGTAATACAGGTTTATGTCCGTGAAAGCCACCTGTCCGCCGCGGCCTCCAGCCAGCTGGTTGAACTCGAAGATGAGCTGTTGAGCCAGCTGCTTGTACTCCCGGTCCGACGCGCCAACCATGTAAGGGGCGAAGAACATGTTGACCGCGTCCCATCCTATGGCCCCCGCGAAGTTGTTCTGCAGAACCGAGGTCATCTTGAGAACGTGGGCCAAAAGCACGTCCGCGTGCTTGGCCGGGGCGGAAACGCTGGTGATAGAGGGGATGTTAAGCCCGTACCTGGCCACATACGCTATGCTCTGCCCGGAACAGTAGGGGCGGTTAACCATGCCAAGGTCGTGAAGGTGGATGTCCCCGTTAAGGTGCGCGGAAGCCACGTCAGGGGAGAACACCTTGCTCAGGGAGTACTCCTTGAGCACCCTCTCCGCTATGGATAGGTTGATCGACTCAGGGTTGTGGGTGGTGTTGCTGTTTTCCTTGTTCGGCTTCAGCAGCATGGTCTCCAGATCCCGAACCGGAAGCCCCACCTGGCTGTGGTCCGCCAGCTTGGCATCCAACCCCCTCTGGAAGAGCTTTACGTTGACCATCTCACGGATGAGACGGGTGGTAACCCTGTCCCTGCCATAACGTATTATGTCGTCCTCAACCTCGGCGGCTATGCTGGACGCCACCTCAGGATCCACTCCGGCCTCCAACACCAGGGCGTTCTTGATACGCACCGGATCCCACTCATACCTCTCCTCATGCCCCAAGGCGTCAACCATCAAAGCGAGGTCCGTGGACTCCCCGCCTCCGAAGAGGTGCTGCTGGCGGCCCCCCAAGGACGCCTGGTCTATTCCGGTGACATCAGTGGTTATCATGCTTATCCTCCCTCTCCTCTATGAGCCTGGCTATCTCAGCGGCGAAGTTAGAAAGATCGGTAAACTCCCGGTAAACCGAAGCAAACCTCACGTAGGCCACCTTGTTGATCTTCCTAAGCTCCTCCATGGCCAGGTCGCCAACTTCCATGCTTAGAACCTCTCCAGCCTCCCGCTCCCGAAGCTTGCCTTCTATCCTGCAAGCGGCGTCTTCCAAGACGTCCAAGGGCACCGGCAGCTTCTCGCAAGCCCTCATAAGCCCACGCAAAAGCTTGCACCTGTCGAAGCTCTCCCTCCTGCCGTCCTTCTTCACCACCCAAAGCACCTGGCGCTCCTCCACCCGCTCATAGGTGGTAAAACGATGGGAACAGGAAGGACACTCCCGGCGGCGGCGAACCACCTTGCCGCCATCGGACGTCCTGGTCTCTATGACCCGGGTCTCACTTAATCCGCACTGAGGACAGAGCATCCGCTTCCTCCTACATATTGTGGCTTGCCGGGTTATGATACACCATATTTAGTGGGATTGCCAGTTCGAAGGGGTTTACAGGTAAGGTCCCAGGTCCCATGTTTTTGGGGCCCTGGACTCTTGCAATCAAAAGAGATTTCTATTTAAGCCCAAAAATCAGAGGGGCCGGGGACTGGGGGAAACCCCAAAGTCCTCGGCCCTCGTCCTAGACCGTTTGGATGCTGAATCGAAAGACCAGGCTCTAATTCCCCAGCGAAGCCAGGTACGCGGAGACCCTCTCCTTCACCCGGTTCCCGTCGGCCCTTCCCTTAACACGGGGCATCACCTGACCCATAAGACGCCCCATATCCTTGGGGCCCACGGCCCCAGCCTCGGCGGCCAGACGGGCTATCAGCTCGCCCAGATCCTGGTCCGAAAGCTGCTCTGGGAGGTAGCGCCTTAGGAAATCCGCCTCCCGGATCTCCGAATCGGCCCTGTCGGGAGCACCACAATTGCGGTACTGCTCCGCCGCCTCCTCCCTCTGCTTTATGAGCCGCTGGACTATGGCTATAAAGGCATCCTCGGAAATCTCCCCGCCACTGCCCTTCTCGGTCTGGGCAACCTGGAGGGCGGACTTCAGCATGCGAAGCACCGATAGGGCCAGTTCATCCCTGTTCTTCATGGCCGACACCAGATCAGCCTGAACCCTATCAATGAAAGACATCAATCGGACCTCCTACGATTCTTGGCCTGGGCGGCCTTCTTGCGCTTCTTTATCTCGCTGGGCTTCTCGTAATGCTCGTGCTTCCTTGCCTCCCGCAGCACGCCCACCTTCCGAAGCTCCCGCTTGAAACGCTTTAGGGTGTCCTCCAAAGACTCATTATCCCTGCGAACGACAGTGGTCATCCCCGTTCCCCCCTTTCTATGCCACCTGCTCTATCCGGGCGGCCAATTAAACCGTCGGCCCGCAAGCACGTGAACGTGCAGGTGGGGAATAGTCTGACCGGCCAGTTCTCCGCTGTTCACGACCAACCGAAACCCCTCCCGATTGACCCCCAGCAGCTCCGCCACGCGAACCGCACCCCCCATGACAGCCCCCCATACTTCCCAGTCCGGATCCTCTGAAGCGCCAGACACGTGCACCTTGGGAACCACCAGGACGTGAAATGGCGCCACCGGGTTTATGTCGTGAAACGCCAGCACATCCTGGTCCTCATAAACCTTCCTGGCGGGGACCTCACCGGATACTATCCTGCAAAAAAGGCACGATTCCATCGTAACAGATTCCTCCGAACAGCCAGTTCCTATCATTCTACTCCATGGACCTGTTTCTAACAATAGCGGAAGCCCAAACCCTGACGGCAGGCGAGGGATGCGACGAAGCCAGCTTCTCTATCCTGGGCATCATCCAAGCCTGAGGACCCTCCCTCTTAACAAGCCTAAGAGCCGCCCCAAGAAGGGCCTCGTTGTCGGACTTTAGAAACCTGGACATGTCAGACACATCCGGCAACCCCATCCCGGAAGGCCACATGTCAAGAAGCGCCGCCAGCACCCCAAGGTCCCGGTTGGCGCAAAAGGGCTTTAGGATCCCCCGGTCCCTAACTCCGCCATACTTAATCCACCGAAGGACTCCAACCGCCTCGGCCCTTCCGTACACCCCGCCCCAACGGCACACGTTTCTCACCACATCCAGGCAGGAGGGCCTGAACATGCTCAAAATCCGCGCTAGAACCTCCCCATCGGGCACACCCCTGGAAAGAACCGACACCGCCAAACGCTCCCGCAGCCCGGGGTCCTCCACCTTCCTCAGCTCCTCTAAGGCCAATATGACCACCCCAGGATGGCGGCTCAAGAGCCTTGACTCAAGCCTGGGAGATACATCGCCACCCTCCGCAGGCCTAGCCCGCCTCAAGATCCAGTCCAGCCGGTTCTCCGCCAGGTCCAGGACCTGTCTCTTATACACA
>JAOACP010000045.1 GCA_026417795.1 Thermanaerothrix sp. | reverse complement strand
CGCGGGGTGGAGCAGTCCGGAAGCTCGTCGGGCTCATAACCCGAAGGTCGCAGGTTCAAATCCTGCCCCCGCAACCAGCGTTGCGTTAGAGGTTTGCCCTATGTTTTGATCGCGGGGTGGAGCAGTCCGGAAGCTCGTCGGGCTCATAACCCGAAGGTCGCAGGTTCAAATCCTGCCCCCGCAACCAAGGCGGTGTAGCTCAGTTGGCTAGAGCATGCGGTTCATACCCGCAGTGTCACTGGTTCGATTCCAGTCACCGCCACCAGATATTATCCCCCCTGTGTAAGGGGGGTTATTTTTTTGTGGCTCATCGTAGTTAAGATATCCTGGTCATTTTAACCCGTCCATTTTCGTTGTCAGCTTATAGACTCCCTCCTGCATGGGGTGATGACGGTCATGATGATTGAAGAACTCAGGTGTCTTGAGAAATCCCTGGGCGCTAGGCTTAGGGCTGCTGGAGAGGATCAAGGTTGGTGGGGATCATCTAAGATGATCGTGGCCGTTTCAGGCGGAGGGGACTCTGTGGCGATGGGGGCCCTCCTTAAACGGTTTTGGAGGGGCACTCAAATATGGGGACACGTCGATCATGGCATAAGGGATGTGTCGTATAAGGATGCCCAGTTTGTAGAGTCACTGGCGATGGCATGGGGTATTCGGTGCGTGGTTGCAAGGCGTAGTGTGCCGTCTCAACGGCTTAAGGGTGAGTCGATTGAGATGGCTGCCAGGCGCATAAGACATGAGTTCCTGGGGGGCTTGGCCAGCTCCGAAGGTTGTCAGTATGTGGCAACCGCCCATAGCCTTGATGATCAGGTTGAGACCGTGATGTTGAACTTGACAAGGGGAGCTGGCATTTGGGGATTGGCCGGCATACCCCACAGGCGGGGCCCTTGGGTTAGGCCGGTAATATCCATAAAGCGGGTGGAGCTGCGTCGCTATCTTCAGATGTTGGGGATCGAGTGGGTGGAGGATGAGACTAATCAGTCCAGGGATTACGTTAGAAACCGCATAAGGCTGGATCTTATCCCTTGGATAGAGGGGAACCTAAATCCAGCTTTCTCTGACCGGATTTTTGACCTTTCGGTGGAATGCATCACGAGCCGGCGGATGATAAAAGATCGGCGGGAAGCCATTCTTCCATGGCTAAGGCGTCCATCCTATCCGGCTGAGGTGGCATGGGACAGAGGTAGAGCCGCGTCGCTTTCATCGGAGGATTTGGCGGAGGCCCTTAGGGGGGAGGGGGCTTGTTTAAACTTGCCTTCCCTGGATAGGCTTAGGGTTCAGGAGTTGGTGAGAAAGATCAAAGACAAGGGGCCCTTCTCGTGTCCCTGGAAGGGTGGCTGGTGGTTGTTGGGTGATCGGGAGCGGGTCTATTTTTTGAAAGAACCCCTCGCTTTCTGCGAGGTTGGACGGGTTAACCTGGCAGAGCTTTTGAATAACCGTGGGCTAACGTTGGAAACCCAATGGGGACCGTGGGTGGTTAAGTTTGATGTCCCAAGCCTACCACAAGCGGTTTTGTCGAGGAGTTATAAAAACCTTAGGCTTGGCTACATACCGCTGGACCCTGCTTCCCCGGAGGTGATGATCCAGCCCTTTGATGGAACGGCACCTGCAGTACCTTCGCCTCTTCGTCACTTATACCCAATGGTAACGAGTTCTCTTGGGGAGTGGCATCCTGGCGGAGGTGACGTTATAAGCGTTTCAAGGTGTGCTATCATAGCTAGGGTTCGTCTTACGCCTAAAAACCAGGAGTGATATCAAATGGGCTATGAGATAGATTCCGTCTTGGTGACCAGGGAACAGATATCCGATAGAATCAAAGTTTTAGGAAGGCAGATATCCGATCGTTACCGCGGCAAGCCCTTGGTAATGGTGGGTATACTCAAGGGAGCTGTGATGTTCCTTTCAGACCTTGCAAGAGAACTGGATAGAGACCTTAACGTATCCTTCGATTTCATGTCCGTGTCCTCTTACGGGAATGCCACGGAGTCCAGCGGAGTGGTTAGGATATTGAAAGACCTGGATTCTGATGTAAGAGGGAAGTGTGTTTTAATCGTGGAGGATATAGTTGATAGCGGGCTGACCGTATCTTATCTCCTCCAGGTGCTTCGCCAGAGATCTCCGGAGAGCCTTTCTGTTTGTGCCTTGCTGGATAAGCCTGAACGGCGCAAGGTTGAGGTGCCAATCGATTTCAGAGGGTTTATCATCCCGGATAGATTTGTGGTGGGTTATGGCATAGATGCGGGGGGTAAGTGGAGACACCTTCCTGAGATATGCTCCGTGAAAGTACTGGATGACTGATGTCAGCAAGTGTTTCTCTTTGGCTGAAATAGTTAAGGTTTGAAGGAATCGACAAGAAAGAGGGGCGTTGGGACAACTTGGGAAAGATAGCGAAGAATCTGGGATTATACCTGGTGCTGATCGTCCTTGTGGTGAGCCTTGTAAACGTTTTTCTCTCCCCTAACGGTGGGGGGAAGCAGCCGGACGTGGTTCCCTACAGCGACTTCATAAAAGCCGTAAACGCTGGTTTGGTTAAGAAGGTCTCCATAGACGATATTGGCATAAGGGGAGTGGCTAAGGATGGCAGGGAGTTTAGAACCTATTCCCTTGACAACGGCAGCTTAGCTAAGACCCTTGTTGACAAGGGGGTGGAGGTTGATGTGGTTCCGCCACAGCGCACGCCTTGGTGGGCCAACCTTATGTCCTCTCTGTTTCCGACCCTTTTGTTGATAGGTGCGTGGATATTCATCCTCTACAACATGCAGGGCGGCGGCAGCAAGGTTATGAGCTTTGCTAAGAGCAAGGCTAAGCTTTTCTTGGATAACCGTCCAAAGGTTACTTTCAGTGATGTGGCTGGGTGCGATGAGGCTAAGGAGGAGCTCAAGGAGGTTGTGGAGTTCCTCAAGGACCCCGGCCGTTTTGCTCGGCTTGGCGCCAAGGTGCCAAGGGGAGTCCTGCTCCTGGGGGCTCCTGGAACTGGGAAGACCCTTTTAGCCAGGGCGGTGGCTGGCGAAGCGGACGTGCCGTTCTTCAGCATAAGCGGCTCTGATTTCGTGGAGATGTTTGTTGGGGTAGGGGCTGCCCGGGTTAGGGACCTGTTTGATCAGGCCAGGCGCTACCAGCCTTGCATAATCTTCATAGATGAGATAGACGCGGTTGGCCGTCACAGGGGGGCTGGTTTAGGTGGAGGGCACGATGAGCGGGAACAAACCCTAAACCAGTTGCTGGTTGAGATGGATGGTTTCGATGCGGGAAGCGGGATAATACTCATCGCTGCCACTAACAGGCCGGATATTTTGGATCCAGCGCTGTTGAGGCCCGGTCGTTTCGATAGGCATGTGGTGGTTGACAGGCCAGATGTTAACGGTAGGCTTGCCATACTTAAGGTTCATGTCAGGGATAAACGCTTAGATGATTCTGTGAACCTGGATGTGATAGCCCGCAGAACCCCTGGGTTTGTGGGAGCTGATCTGGCTAACTTGGTCAACGAGGCTGCTCTTTTGGCGGGACGCAGGGGTAAGGACGTGCTCTCCATGGCGGAGTTTGAGGAGGCCATAGACAGAGTAATAGCAGGTCCTGAGAGGAAGTCCCGAGTTATCAGCAAGAAGGAAAGGGAGATCATAGCCTATCACGAGTCCGGACATGCTTTGGTGGCGAAGCTGCTGCCAGGATGTGACCCGGTGCACAAGATATCCATAATTCCTAGGGGACATAAGGCTTTGGGATACACTCTTCAGTTGCCTGAGGAGGACCGTTTCCTGATATCTAAGGAGGAAATTCTCCAGCGGATATCGGTTCTTTTGGGCGGTAGGGTGGCGGAGTCAATAGTTTTTAACGACGTTACGACGGGAGCTCAGAATGACCTGGAGCGGGCGACCCAGCTGGCCCGCCAGATGGTTACCGAGTTTGGCATGAGTGAAAAGCTAGGCCCCGTTACCCTTGGAAGGAAGCAGCACGAGGTGTTTCTTGGAAGGGACATAGTCGAAGATCGTAATTACAGCGAGGAAGTGGCTTACGCCATAGATCAGGAAGTGCGGCGGATAGTGGATCAGTGTTACGATAAGGCAAAGAACCTCCTGGAAGAGAACCGGCCTAAGCTAGAGAGCATAGCGAGATTGCTTCTTGAAAGAGAGGTAATAGAGGCCGAAGAGCTGGAGGCCTTGCTTAACGGAGGTCCGTCCTTTCCATTAAGTTCTGCTGGTGGGGATAGCGCTGAAGCAAAAGAAAGCGACGGGGAACAAGAAGCGAATGGAGAGGGGTTTGGCCAGCCGCAGGCCGAGATGGCGTAGACTGGTTAGGTATGGATCATTCAAAATCTTTGGTAATTTAGTGGTGTGGGACGCCTTTTTATTAATAAAAGGGGCGTCCCACCTTTGATTGGAGGGGATAGTTTGAGCCGCTTTGTGCTGAAGAGCCCATGGCCTCCCGCCGGTGACCAGCCAAAGGCCATAGATCTTTTGGTGGAAGGCGTGAGGAGCGGTTTATCCAAGCAGACGCTGCTGGGGGTTACGGGCAGCGGTAAGACATTTACCATGGCTAAAGTTATAGAGGCCCTTCAGAGGCCTGCTCTGGTATTGGCCCACAACAAGACCTTGGCGGCCCAGCTATACTCGGAGTTTAAGGAGTTCTTCCCGGAGAATGCGGTTCAATACTTCGTTAGTTACTATGACTACTATCAGCCCGAGGCATATCTTCCCGCTCAAGACGTTTACATTGAGAAGGATGCCTCCATAAATGACCGCATAGAGAAGTTACGGCTGGCCGCCACAAAGGCTCTTGTGGAGCGCAGGGATGTGATAGTTGTGGCCAGCGTCTCCTGCATATACGGACTTGGCAAGAGGAAGAACTACGAGGACGCAATCTTTAGATTTCGTAGGGGAGAAATTTACCCAAGGAGAGAATTTATGGGTCGCCTTGTGGATATATTCTACGCAAGAAACGATGTGGCTTTTGAGCCCGGTACCTTTCGTGTCAGGGGAGATGCCATAGACGTATATCCGTCCTACAGTGATACTGCCCTTAGGGTTGTGTTTATGGATGATGAAGTAGAGGAGATATTGGAGATAGACTCATTGACTTTAAAAACCATTGAGAGGAAAGAAGAAGGGGCGGTGTTCCCGGCCCAACATTATGTAACCGATAAGGAATCCCTTGGAAGGGCCCTGAGGGCCATTGAAGAGGAGCTTCAACATAGATTGAAGGAGCTTAAGGATAATGGCAAGCTCCTTGAGGCCCAGCGGTTGGAATCTAGGACCCGATATGACATCGAGATGTTGGCCCAAGTAGGCTACTGTTCTGGCATAGAAAACTATTCCAGGCATCTGGAGGGAAGGTTGCCGGGGGAACCTCCAGGTACCCTGATGGACTTCTTTCCAGATGATTACCTCTTATTCATAGATGAATCCCACATAACCATACCGCAGGTTAGGGGTATGTACAATGGAGACAGAGCTCGTAAAGAGGTGCTTGTAGAACATGGCTTCCGATTGCCCTCCTGTTTAGATAACAGGCCCCTCAGGTTTGATGAGTTTGAAGAATACATGAAAACCGTTTTTTTTGTGTCAGCAACGCCTGGAGATTATGAGTTGTCCATCAGCCAGAGGGTGGTGGAGCAGATAATTCGTCCCACCGGCGTTTTGGATCCCGTGGTGGAGGTCCGTCCAGCCTCGAACCAGGTGGAGGACCTTATCGGTGAGCTTCGGGCCGAGCAGGACATGGGTGGATGCTGCCTTGTTACGACCCTTACTAAACGTTCTGCCGAAGACCTTTCTCAGTATATAGAGGGTATGGGAATAAAAGTTAGGTACATACACGGTGACCTCAATGCCTTTGAGAGGGCGGAGCTCCTCCGCGACCTAAGGGCTCGAATCTTTTCAACCTTGGTGGGGGTTAACCTTTTAAGAGAGGGCATAGACCTACCTGAGGTGTCGTTGGTTGCCATATTGGAGGCCGATAAAGAGGGTTATTTGAGGTCCTTTAGGTCTTTGATACAGATGATAGGAAGGGCTGCGAGGAACAATGCCGGCCGGGTGATCCTTTATGGGGATTCAGTTACCGAAAGCATGAGGCGTGCCATGGAGGAGACGCTGAGGAGGCGCAGGATTCAGGAGGATTATAACAATAAGATGGGGATCGAGCCCCGTTCAGTGGTTAAGGAGATACGGTCACTGCTGCCCGAAGATTTGCAGACAAATTCAGGATCCAAGGTTGAGTCGTCTGAGGGTTTGATTGATGTGGAGGAGATGGAGAGGCTTATGTGGGAGGCGGTGGCGAGGCTTGATTTCGAGGAGGCCGCCAGGCTTAGGGACAGCATAGCCATGATATCGGAAAGAGGGAAGAAAATTGGAGGACATGATAAGGATAAGAGGGGCAAGGCAACACAACCTTCAAGGGGTAGACGTAGACATTCCTAAGAATGCCATAACGGTTATAACGGGGCCGTCCGGGTCGGGGAAGTCGTCTCTTGCGTTCGATACCCTCTATGCGGAGGGACAGAGGCGTTATGTTGAGTCCCTTTCCGCTTATGCGAGGCAGTTTCTTGGCATGCAGGACAAACCAGATGTTGACGAGATCACGGGTTTGTCTCCCGCCATATCGATCGAACAAAAGGGGACGGGACACAATCCAAGGTCCACGGTAGGTACGGTTACTGAGGTATACGACTATCTTAGGCTTCTTTTCAGCAGGGCGGGACAGCCCCACTGCCCTTCCTGCGGTGAGCCTGTTGTTCGGCACTCGGTGGATGAAATGGTGGGGCTGGTTTTCTCCAGGTTTAATCACTCCAAGCTTGAAGTTTATGCTCCCATGGCTCGCGGAAAAAAGGGGGAGTTTAAAAACCTTTTGGATTCCTTGCGGAAACAGGGGTACATGAGGGTTAAGGTGGATGGCTCATTGCTTTGGCTGGAGGAGGACATAGTCCTTAATAAGAACGTAAGGCATGATATATCAGTCCTGATGGACCGCTTTACCCTGGATGAAGACAGGAGGAGCCGTTTGGTGGAGGCGATAGAGGCGTCCGTTCGCTTATCCGGCGGTTTTGTGAGATTTGAGTCGGCGGATAATTGGATGGATCTTACCGAACAGTACATTTGTCCCTCCTGTGGGATAAGCATCCCAGAGCTTGATCCTGCCCTGTTCTCCTTTAACAGCCCCAAGGGGGCGTGCCCCAGGTGTTCCGGTCTTGGAAGTCGCGAATTTTTTTCTGAACAACTGGCGGTGGTCCCTGGGATGTCTGTTATGGATGGAGGGATATTACCTTGGAGGCCCGGACACTACATGTTGGGCAAGCTTCAAAGGCTTGCTTCCGTTATGGGGTGGGATTTAACCGTGCCTTATGGCCAGTTGGAGGAATCCGTGCGCAAGACGATACTGACCGGATCTGACGTCAGGCTGTCCTTGCCCTTTAAAGAAACCGGCGACGAATATGTGGGAAGATATGAGGGCCTAATACCTTGGCTGGAAAGACGTTGGGAGAGGACCGATTCCGATTCTGTGCGGGAGGAGTTGGCGCGTTACAGGGATGAGTCCCCTTGTTCTGCTTGCGGAGGACGTCGACTTAGGCCGGAAGCTTTGGCGGTGAGATTTGCCGATCACACCATAGATCAGCTTACCGAAATGCCGGTGGAAGGGCTCCTTTCCCTTCTTAAGGGAGTTCATCTGGATGACGCCAAGTTGTCGGTGGTGCAGGTGGCGCTTGAGGAGGTTTTAAAACGGCTGGCATTTATGTGCGATGTAGGGGTAGGATACCTGTCTCTATCCAGGAGGGCGGATACGCTAAGTGGCGGAGAGACTCAGAGGATAAGGTTGGCTACGCAGATAGGCTCAAAGCTTACAGGGGTTCTTTACGTACTAGATGAACCCACCATAGGATTACACCCCAGGGACACCGGACGCCTTCTTAATACGTTGAAGGCCATAAGGGACCTTGGGAATACGGTTGTGTTGGTCGAGCACGACAGGGATACCATGAAGGCAGCGGACTATTTGATTGAGCTTGGTCCCGGAGCTGGGGAATATGGTGGAAGGGTTGTTGCGAGCGCACCAATCGCTAGCTTTGTAAAGCAAGATAGTGCTACAGCGATTTACCTAAGAGGGGAAGATGACGGCAGGGTAATGCACCCTGGGGGTAGGAGGGTCCCAGGGGGGCATATATCCGTTAAAGGATGTAGTGAAAATAACTTGAAGGATGTGGACGTAAGCTTACCGTTAGGAGTAATGGGGGCTATTAGCGGGGTGTCCGGATCCGGTAAGAGCACATTGTTGTATGAGATATTGTATAAGGGGCTAAGGTCTAGGCTGGATGACAGGTTTAGAGCGAGGCCCGGTTTTTTTCGTGAAATACAGGGCTATGAGGGGATTAGGAACGTGGTTTTAGTGGATCAGAGCCCAATTGGGCGGACTCCTCGTTCTAACCCCGCCACCTACACTGGAGTTTTTACCGCCATAAGAGAGTTCTTCGCCCAGCTTCCAGAAGCTAAGATGCGGGGATATGAGATGGGTAGATTCAGCTTCAACGTGAAGGGTGGACGTTGCGAGGCCTGCAAGGGCGAGGGGATGATCAAGGTCCCAATGCTATTCCTGCCGGACTCCTACGTGGTTTGTGAGGTTTGCAAGGGCAAGAGATACAACCGCGAAACCTTGGAGGTGCGTTATAAGGGGCTGAGTATCGCCGATGTTTTGGAACTATCCGTCGAAGAAGCGATGGAGATCTTCCGTGATATACCGAAGATCAGCGGCAGGCTTAAAAGTCTTGAGGAAGCAGGATTGGGCTATATTAAACTGGGACAGCCCGCCACCACCTTAAGCGGCGGAGAGGCCCAACGAGTTAAGCTTGCAGAAGAACTGGGAAAGCGCTTTAGGGGCCATACCCTGTATTTACTTGATGAACCGACCACGGGATTATATTATAAAGATGTTAAAAAGCTTCTTGCGTTGCTTCATCGGCTTGTAGATCAGGGCAATACGGTTTGGATAATAGAACATAACTTGGAGGTTCTTGCGTCGGTTGACTACATAATAGACCTTGGTCCAGAGGGAGGAGATGGAGGAGGAAGGGTAATGGTTGCCGGCACTCCTGAGGAAGTGGCAGCCTCTGATGTGGGTCATACGGCGCGTTTTATCAGGGAAACCCTTATGCGTAAATCTGATGATGTAGGAGATAGAAAAAATCACATATAAAGCATAAAGATGGGAGAGGTATTTAATTGAAAAAGAGGAGCTCCGATTCCTTCCAAGAGGTTTCGTCGGATGTGGTTTACGGTAAAAATCCAGTTCTATCCCTATTAGAGGGTGATGGGGGATGCATTAAGTTATTTATCTTAAAAGGAAGGAAGGATCCATTCAGGGATAAGGTGTTGAGACTTTGCCAAACCAAGGGAATCCCGTTCCAAGAACTGGACCCTGAAGCGTTGGACAGGATAGCTGGCTCCTCTGTGCACCAGGGGTTTGTGGCCCGGGTATCGCCGGTCAAGGTGTTGAGCATGGAAGACCTGATAAATATGGTTGTGTCTTTGGATGCGGCAAAGCCATTAAACATCTTGGTCTTAGATCACGTGGAGGACCCCCACAACCTTGGGGCCATGATAAGGACCGCCGAGGCGGCGGGGATTTTTGCTGTGCTTATACCTTCAAGGAGGGGGGCTCTCCCAACCGGAACGGTGGTAAAATGCAGTGCCGGCGCGGCCCTTAGGATGCCCATGGTTATGATAGGCAACGTGTCTCAGGCGATAAGGGATATAAAGGATCGGCTGGGGCTTTGGGTTATTGGAATAGAGGCGAACGGAGAGAGGTCCATCTTCGAAGCAGCCATGCCGAGGAGGATTGCCCTGGTGGTGGGATCCGAGGGCAAGGGGCTTGGAAGGGTTGTTGCCTCTTCCTGCGATGAGGTGCTGAGAATACCGATGCTTGGCAGGACAGGGTCGCTCAACGTTAGCGTAGCCGCCGCGTTGGCCATGTATGAATGGTTCAGGGGGCTAGACTTCTAGATCTCTCAGATGCATGTTGCCTCTCTTAAGAATCTAAACGAACGAGACGGGTTGCCTCATGTAAAAATCTAAACGAAGGCAGGGATC
>JAOACP010000044.1 GCA_026417795.1 Thermanaerothrix sp. | reverse complement strand
TCCCTGCCTTCGTTTAGATTTTTACATGAGGCAACCCGTCTCGTTCGTTTAGATTCTTAAGAGAGGCAACATGGGGCACTGGCGGAAATGGGAGCACGGGGTGAATCAATCACGGGACGTACCCCTTCCAAAATTCCCAAGGGCTAGTATAATATAAACTGATTTCAAACTACACCAGGAGGACAGGCCATGTGGACCGTGGAGGAAGGCATCGAAAGGCTGAGAGAGGCAGGAGGCAAAATAACTAACCAGAGGATCGCCATTCTCCGGGCCATGGAAGCCCGGACCGACCATCCTTCTGCCGACACCATATTCAACGAGGTGAGGGAGGAGTACCCATCCATATCAATAGCCACCATCTACGGCACCCTTAAGATGATGGCCAAGGCCGATCTGGTAAAGGTCCTCTCAATAGACGACAAGAGGGTGTATTTCGATCCAAACGTATCAAGCCACGGGCATTTCCTGTGCGAAGGCTGCGGAAGACTCTGGGATCTTCAGCACATCAACGGCGACATCCGCTTAACCCTAACCCCCCACGGAGGCGCTCAGGTGACCCGATTCGAACTGTTCGTCTACGGGCTTTGCGAGGATTGCTCGTCCCGGTAACCCGATGGGACCACGTGGCAATAAAAGTAAATTTTACAAAGTAATTTTTCATATACATCCGTTAAAGCTTACCTCAATGGTTTTTAAAGATTAAGATCCTTACCAACACCCGACAGGTTCTGCTAAACTCTCCCTGTGGCCCCGGGCTTAAGTCATGTTGGGGCAGAGGGAGGTAGGATGGCCCTGGAAGGTCTTAACGGTTCAATAGCCATAGTTCTTCCCGATGACCTCTCGAAGGTAAGGATACTGTTGGAGTCGACGATATCCGCCATGGGGTTTCCCGTTCTATCCTTTCAGGATTTCCCATCCATGGCGGTGGCAGTGGCAGAACGGGGAATTGCGGCTTTGTTGTTCTCGTTGGAGCACACGGATCCCGAAGAGATTAAAAGCGTGCTCCAGGTGCTTAAGAACATACCGGGAGGGGACAGATGCAAGATCCTGGGCCTCCATGACCAATGGGACAAGATGAAGATACGCCTCATGGGGCGATCAATGGGATGTTCAGACGTGCTTCCCACCACGCCCACGGAGGTCCAACTGAGGCAGGTCTTTGGACTACCCACGGACAACCTGCAGCAACCCACAGCCCAAGCGGAACCTCAACCGCAACCACCAGAGACATCGAAGTCGGTGCTGGTGGTGGACGATGCATCAATAATACGCAACGGCCTTAAGCACATCCTCTTAGAAATGGGGCTCAGCGTGATGGAGGCATCCAACGGAAATGAGGCATATAACATCTTCCTGTCCTCCACCCCGGATCTCCTCATAACCGATCTCATCATGCCCGGCATGGACGGCTTCGCCCTGATGAGCCGCTTCAGGGGAAACCCTTCCACCGCAAAAAAACCCATAATAGTGGTATCCAGCTACGGGGATAAACCAAGACTCGTTAAGGCGTTAAGATCCGGGGCAAACGATTTTATCGTGAAACCATTCAGGCCAGAGGTGGTAAAAGACAAGGTTAAAAGACATCTTTCTATTTAGATTAGCTTAAAAATCCATCCGCTTTCTTAAGAGAGGAGATCAGCAGGAAATGGGCTTCAACATCCTACGTTCCACCGGGTTAAGGGCATGGATGTTTTTTGTCGTGCTTCTTTCCCTCTTTTCAATCGTCGTGGTACCTTCAAATAGCAGCGCCGAAGACGAAACGCTGTTGTTCTCCATAACGGTTCCCCTGGTCGAGGGTAAAGATGTGGTGATTACCCTGCCTAACGGCGCCACAAGGACCGTAGGCAAGGTGACTGCTCTGCCGGATAAGACCCGATGGCCTTCCTACACCGCCACCAAGTGGGGCAAACCGGGTACGGTGGCGGCCTCGGCGGTGAACGCCATCCACCTGCTGATAGGCATCGACAAGGGCAGGGGCAGGACCATGAGCATAACGCCGCTGAAGACCATAGCTCCCGCCGCAGGCCCCGGTGCCAGCATAGTAGTAGACAGCCCCACGGGGGAAGGCATCTTCGGCGCATGGGCTCCAGCGGTGGGCAACCCCGTACTGGTTAGAGGCGAGGACGGAACCGAAGCTCCCATATCGGAATCTAGAATACCCAAACCGGGGGACGATCTAATAATAAAAGTCACAAGGGACTCCATGCCATACCTGGTGGAAATCGAAAATCGACCGGGAGGACGGGTGATGGCCTACTACTCTTCCTACAGGACCGAGGTGATAGGACGGGTGCTGCGCCCAGTTGAAGGGGTCGGCCGTTTCGAGGGAACTCTTTTCCAAGACGTGGGCCGCATAAGGGCCAACCACCCGGGGGTGATCGACATAAGCACCTCCCCCAACGGAGAAGTCGGCGGGTTCCAGATCGTACCCTGGGAACACTCCAGGTCTCCGGAAATGCTTAACCTTTGGAACATGACGCAATGGATGGTCATCGCCCCTGAGGACGGCAGCTCTCCAATGGGAGGAACTCCACCGCTTTTCCTAGGCGGCTTGGTTCCAGGACCTGCATCCTCGGAGTCCCTGTGGGACATGTGGTCTACCTACGGAAGAAGACCCCTTGTATTATGCCGTGTCCAAGGGGGGCCTTGGCAGAAACTACCCCTTGCCGTGGGAAGGGATGACCACGCACTGAAGGGATTGACCCACCTTAGGATATACTTCCCCACCTACGACGAACCTCTAAAATCTGATTCCTCTCAAGGGAAGACAAATCAAATTTAAAAATTCAAACAAGCCCTAAATAAGACCGGAGGGGGCCCCCTTAAGGGCCCCCTCCTTTGCCGTCCTCCTTAGATAACCTCTACTCCACCGTGACGCTCTTGGCCAGGTTCCTGGGCTGATCTATCTCCCGTCCCCTCAGCAGGGCCACGTGATAGGCAAACATCTGAAGGGGTATGACGGAAAGGAACGGGGAGAAACACTCATCGCACCTGGGTATCCTAACCACCATATCCGCCATCTGACCTATAAGATCATCCCCATCTGAAGCCACCGCAACCACGGGAGAACGCCTTGCCCGGGCCTCCTGGACGTTGGATAGGGTCTTCTCGTACAACCCGTCCTTGGGTATCACCACCATTACCGGCACGTTGGGCTCCAGCAACGCTATGGGGCCATGCTTCATCTCCCCTGCGGCGTACGCCTCTGCGTGAACGTAGGATATCTCCTTTAGCTTAAGGGCCCCCTCAAGGGCTATGGGATAGGAGAAGCCCCTACCAAGGAACAGGAAGTTATCAAACCCGGAGAACTTCTCCGCCGCCTTCTTAATCTCCGATTCCCTTTCCAGAACCCTCTCAACCTCATAGGGAAGCTTAAGCAGGATGGAAGCCAGCCGCTCCGCCTCAGCTGGGTTCAAGTCCCCCCTGTCCCAACCCAGTTTGAGAGCCAACAGGTACAAAGCCCCCAGCTGCCCCATGAAAGTCTTGGTGGCCGCCACCCCTATCTCAGGGCCGGCCTTCAACAGCAAAAGGTCGTGAACCTCCCGGGCAAGGGTGGACCCCCTGACATTGGTTATCCCAAGGCAACGCCCTCCCATTGCCCTCACCTTTCTCTGGGCCGCCAGGGTATCGGCGGTTTCCCCCGACTGGGACACAAAAACCGCCAACGTATCAGGTCCTATCCTGACGTCTCTGTATCGATATTCAGAGGCTATGTCCACCTTAACGTCCAAGGTGGTCCATCTCTCAAGAACCCGCTCCGCCACAAGACACGCGTAGTAGGATGTCCCACAGGCCACCAAGTGAATACGTCGAAGCGAACCAAGGAACTCCGGCGTCCAGTGAACGTCATCTCCCAAATCCACGGAGCCCTCCTTAAGGCGCCCCTTTAACGTGGACCTCAGGACCGTACCCTGCTCGTGAATCTCCTTGGCCATGTAGTGGGGGTAACCGTCCTTCTCCGCCATGGAAACATCCCAATCCACCCTCTGGGGAAATCTCTCCAAGGGCTGACCTTCCCTGTCCCAAAGACGAACCACCCCGCCTCGGACCTCCGCTATCTCTCCCTCATCCATGTAGATTACCTCTTTGGTGAAGGGAAGCAGCGGGGGCACGTCGGAGGCACACAATCCCTCCCCTTCCGCAACCCCAAGCACCAAGGGCGAACCCTTCCTAACGCAATAAAAAACCCCCGGGTCCTCCCTGTTGAGAATGACCAGGGCATAGGATCCATCCAAGCGGCGCTGAAGCTCCACAAGGGTGGATACCATGTCCCCGTTGTATATCTTGGAAAGGAGCTGGACCACCACCTCCGAGTCCGTCTGGGATACGAAGGAGACCCCCTCCCGCTCCAGCTGGTCCTTTATGTCCAGGTAGTTCTCCACTATGCCGTTGTGAACCAGCACAAACTTGCCGTCCGAATCCGCATGGGGATGGGCGTTCTCCCCGGTAACCCCTCCATGGGTGGCCCATCGGGTATGCCCAACCCCAAGGCCACCCTCAAGGTTCATGTTCGCCACCCGGGACGCAAGGTCCGATACCTTGCCAACATCCTTAACCACCTTTATGTCAACGCCATCGTGAATCGCCAGCCCAGCGGAGTCGTACCCCCTGTACTCCAAACGCCTGAGCCCATCCAGCAACACATCAACAACTTTGCGGGGCCCAACATATCCGACCACGCCGCACATGAGATCCCTTCTCCTTCCTGCAAAGCACCGTACAAAAGGTGGGTTCGGGGCCATTTGTCCCCCGGATCGCTCCGGGGATTTACGATCCCGATTCAGGGCCCCCCACAGGACCCCGGGGCATCCGCCGAAAGCTCGATAAACCCCGTCCTCGTCATCCCCGCATCAAAGACCACATACGGGGATCAGGCGCTTAACCCTCTCAAACGCAATCCAGGAAACACCGCCGCAACTTACACCTAAATCACCCCCTCCCGCTTGAGGACGTCCACCACTATGTCCCGCAAGCGCTCATCACGGACCGCCATGGTCACGGTAGCTCTAAGCCACCCCTCCTTGGTTCCACAATCCAGCCGTTCCCCCCTGTAAAGGTACCCGTACACCGGCTCATCCCGTAAGAGGGACTTCAGACCGTCGGTTAACTGTATCTCACCCCCCGCTCCCGGGGCAACCCTCTCGAGGTGATCGAAGACGGAGCTGGAAAGCACGTAACGCCCCATTATGGCAAGCCTGCTGGGGGCTTCGGCCGGATCCGGCTTCTCCACCATGTCCCGTATTCGAAACACCCCGTCCCCCAGGTCCTCAGCATCCACTATGCCGTACCGGGCGGTGTCCTCCTGAGAAACCTCCTCCAAAGCAAGCACCGACCCGCCAAAGGACTTGCGCACCCGATCCAACTGGGCCAAAACCGGCTCGTCCGAGACTATCACGTCATCAGGTAGTATCACCCCGAAATAATCACCGTTGCAGCAGGTCCTTCCACAAAGCACCGCATGCCCAAGCCCAAGGGGCTCCGACTGGCGAACATAGGAGAAGCGGGCCATCTCGCTTATGCCCCTCACCAATTCCGCCAGATCCACCTTACCCCTGGACTCCAACAGGGACTCTAAGTCCGGGGACCTGTCAAAGTAATCCTCTATGGACCTCTTGCCACGGCCGGTGACAAACACTATGTCCCTGCAGCCCGCTCCACAGGCCTCATCAACGCCGTAGTGTATAAGCGGCCTATCGATCAAGGGCAGCATCTCCTTGGGGGTTTCCTTCGTGGCCGGAAGGAAACGGGTACCAAGACCCGCTACAGGGAAAAGGCAGTGGCGGAGCTCAACGGGCTTGCTCAAGCCAGCACACCTCCAGCAAAAACTCGGCCTACACCGACAAACTTAGCATTCCTAAAACCTGCCGCTCACTCCACTAGCAAGGGTTCCAAAGCATCAAAGAACACGCAGGCCGCGGATTCCAACCGGTTGGGATCCTTCGCCTCAAGAAGCACCCTGATGAGGGGTTCCGTCCCGGAGGGCCTTACAAACACCCGCCCCCACTGACCCACGATCTCCTCCGCGGACTTAACCGCTGCGGCCAGTTCATCGGAGTTCAGTACCCCATCCCTGTCCTTCACCTTAAAGTTGATCAATTTCTGAGGATACCGCTCAAAACGGTCCCACAGGGCGTCGAAGGACTCTCCCAACTCCTGGCAGGCCCGCACGAACAACAGGGCGGTGCACAGACCATCGCCGCTCTCCACCCAGGGTTTCACTATCACGTGCCCCGACTGCTCTCCCCCAAGCATGGCCCCCTGGCGCTTCATGGTCTCCAGGACATACCTGTCCCCCACAGGACAACGGAAGAGTTTTATGCCCTCGGAGGACAGCTTCTCCTCCAAGGCCATGTTGCTCATCACCGTGGCCACCACACCGCTGCCGAGCTCCCCCCTCGACTTCAACCACCTGGCCAACACCCAAAGCATCAAATCCCCGTCCACCACCCTGCCCCTAGGGTCACAAAACAGGGTGCGATCCGCATCCCCATCAAATGCCACGCCCAATGGTGCCCCGCTCTTAATCACCTGGTCCGCCAGGCACTCCATGTGCATTACCCCGCATGAGCGGTTTATGTTGGCCCCATCGGGTTCAACCCCAATGATCCGAGGTTCCCAAGTGGCAAACACCCTTTCCGCAACCGGGCCTATGGCACCGTTGGCACAGTCAACCACTATGCCCTTAACAGGCTTGGCCCCGTCGTAACAAGACGAAAGCCATTGGGAATACTGCTCCCTGAACTCCAAGGTTTCCCTGTAGCTTCCCATCCCAAGCCCCGCGGGGCGATGATCCAGCTGGAAATCCAAAAGGGCCTCTATGGAGGCCTCATCCTCATCGGAAAGCTTTTGTCCATCCGGGCCAAAGAACTTTATCCCGTTATACTCCGCGGGGTTATGCGAGGCGCTCACCACCGCGCCGCCGTCAGCCGTTCCCCCTCGAAGCACAAAACTAACTCCCGGGGTCGGCAATACTCCGCCGGACACCACCGTGGCGCCCATGGACATCATCCCCGCTCCCAGGGCAAGCTCCAACATCTGGCCGGAGGCCCTGGTATCCCGGCACACTATAACCCTTGGGTTCTCCACCCCCCGGCCCTTAAGAAACCTAGCGTAAGCAACCCCAAGCCTCATGGCCATCTCAGGGGTCATCGCACCCCGGTTGGCCACATCCCTTACTCCATCGGTGCCAAAGTACTTCCTGTTCACGGTTTTACAGGACAACTCAGATCACTCCATATATAGTCATCTCTTCTCCTGCAGCTGCACCCGCGGAGGATCCACCGAAAGCACCACCAGGGACTCCCTCTTGGATTTCACCAGCACCGGAAGGGTTATCCTGCTGGTCACCACGTTGCTGGCGTCCACATAAGCCTCCACCGCACCCTCATCGGGGGGGCTCCCTTCCTGCAGAACCTCCACGGTAACATCCACCTCGGAGGGGGATACCTCCCATCCCCTATCGGCATCGGTTCCCCTCACCTTGACTGGGACGCCTCTTATAACCTTCTTTGACGGGCGATGAGAGAGCCTAACCTGCACCTGGGCCAAACCATTGCCCAGAACCGCAACGCCCTCCACAGGGGATCTCACCGGCACCCAAGCGGAGAAGTCCCCTTGGGCACCCTCCACGTTAACCGGCGGAAGGTCTATGATCTTCAACTGCTCAATGGCCTCAGGGTCACCTTGAACCATAACCGTATCAGGGGTTACGTTAACCGACTCCACCGAGAACCTCCAGTCCGGCATACCCTCCACCGACGCTCTTAAAGGCACACGGCTAACTATTTTATCAGAGGAGACAGGCATATCCAACGTTACCTCTTTGGGCTTAACCTCCAAATCCTTATCCAGGGAGTAGTCCTTTTTAAAAACCAATTCCACCGGGAAAACCCTGCGCCCCGCTGAAAACTCCTCGTAGGTGACCAATATCCTTGCGTGATCCACCCCTTGGACTTGCTCCTTGCTGCCTTGAACGGATACGTACCTGGGCCTTACCGTGGCACCCGCCACCTTCGCCTCCCGGGGGAAATCCCTGCCAAAATCGATCCTGACCGGCACGTCCCTGGATGATCTATGGCGCAATAAAACGGTAACATACTGAGGTTTAAAGGTCACTCCTTCCGCTCCCTTGGGCATCTCAACACGGGGCACCAGTTTGTAGGTCCCGACAGGTAGACCGGTTACGTCGACCCTTACCCTTAAGGACGTGGGGTCGATGTCGGAAAGCAAGCCCATGTCTCCAAAGAACCTTGCCTCCACGGAGTCCTCCTGGACCTCCACCAGGAGATCCCGTTGAACTCCCACCACATCCAAAGGAAGGGTCACGGATCTGTAGCCCTTCGAGCTATGGTCCCAGGACACGAAAAACCAGATGGCCACCGCGATAAGGAAGGAAAGGATCTGCAGGGACAGTCTGGAGTATATCCATTGTTTAACCCTTCCCCGCCTAGTCATCATAATCGATCACCGACTCCTCCTCGATAAGGCTGTCCCGGAAGCGATCCCAAAATGACCGGTATCCCTCTTTGCCCCTGAAGTAGTGCAACAGGAGTTTGCGAAGCTGTTCCTCGTTGAGTGGGTTCGATATCCTACCGTTAACCGCCAGGGAAACCTCGCCCCTCTCCTCCGAAACCACCAATGCCAGGGCATCGGATATCTCCGTAACTCCAAGGGCAGCCCTGTGCCTGGTACCGTACCAGCGGGAGAGGTCGCTCTTCTCCGTCAAAGGAAGATAACAGGACGCGGCTATCACGCTTTTCCTGTCCAATATCACCGCCCCATCGTGAAGCGGGTTTCCGGGCCAGAAAAGGGACACCAGGAGCTCCTGGGAAGGTTGGGCCTTTACGGGAACCGCAGACCGCCAAACCTCCTTCAACCCCGTCTGACGTTGAAGCACCAAAAGGGCGCCTATCTTCTTGCTCTGGAGGTACAAAAGCGCCCTTAACACCTCATCGGCCAAGGTTTCCAGCTTCTCCTGCCCCTTCTGGATCCTCCAAAGATGCCCCCTGCCGAGCTCCTCCAACACGCGCCTGAGCTCGGGCTGAAAAAGCACCGGTATGGCTATGAGCAAGGCCTGGAAAAACCTGGAAAGAACCCAAGTCAGCGCCTTGAGCTCCAAAAGATTTGCCACCGCCGCGGTTATGCCAAGCACCATTAGCCCTCTAAGCAGCTGAACCGCCCTGGTCCCCACCACTAAAAGCAAGAGCTTGTAGACCACGTAGGCTATTATGAATATGTCCAAGAAGTCCTGCCATCTAAGACTGGGCCAGAACACTAGCTGTACCTCCGAAGCTTAAGCAATTTAAGAAACCCCTTCAAAGCACAAATACTGCTTTACCACGTATTCCGACGTGGCACCTTGAAGCATGGCTCCGTAGTTAGGCCTAAAGGCCAATCTAGAACCCATGGAAACCCCCGCAGCGTCCTCCACGTCGCACACCATGTGGTCACTGGACGCCCCAAGGATCCTCACCCCCGCATCCAACGGGGTAAGCCCCTCGGGCCTGGTGTCCTGACGACCAACCGCCAATATGGCCCTCAATCTCTCTCCAACGTCCTCAAAAACCGGCACGTTGCCAAAGGCATCCCTTCCAACCTCACCCCTTGGCACCGACGGTTTACGCCTGAGCTCCACCACCTCTGCGATGAGTTTAACCGCATCTCTCCTAAGGTATGGTATATCCCTCATGCCCGTTGAATCGGTCCCAAGGATTATACCCTCTCCTATCCTCAGGTTGTTCACCCCCGCAGGAAGGCTCCCGTCCTCCAACAGCTTAAGAGCCAAGGTCCCGCCCCCTGACACCAAGGGGACGTCGAAACCGGACCTCTCTCGGATAACCCTGGCCACTTCCAAAAGCTCCAGCTGGTTATCCCGGGTTGCCAAAACACCGCCGAAACACCCAAGGTTGGTGCCAACTCCCTCAACTTTAACCCACGAAAGGGATGCGCAAAAGTCTCCCACTTTGGGGGCATCTTCCACAAGAAACCCCTCCCGGAGATCACCAAGGTCGAACATTAGGACCACCCGAAACGGCTTCCTCTCCAACGCACAACACCCCTCAAGAACCTCCAAGGCCTCCAGCGAGGATATCAAACACCCCTCCGTCAGATGGATCATGCGGTCCAACTCGCTGAGCATTGGAATCCTTATAAGGAAGAAGGGGCCTTCGATCCCAGCGGCCCTCATCTTCTCAACGTTGGAAAGCCGGCTGTCCCCTAGGGCGGAACAGCCGCCGTCCAACATGGCCCTTGCAACCTTAGGCTCTCCGCAAAGCCCCTTGGTAATCCCCCAAACAGAAACCCCCAAGGAGGCGGCCTGTCTCTTATACACATCT
>JAOACP010000043.1 GCA_026417795.1 Thermanaerothrix sp. | reverse complement strand
GATGTGTATAAGAGACAGACTGAATGTAGTAGACCGGGTTGTCCGAAGACGCCCTCTTGGCAAGCTCCAGGTCAAAGTCCAGATGGCTGTCACAGCGGCGCATCACGAAGAAGAACCGGGTGGCGTCAACCCCCACCTCGTCCATAACATCCCTCAGGGTGACAAAGGCCCCGGCCCGCTTGGACATGGACACCGGCTCCCCGTCCCTCAAAAGGGTCACGAACTGAATCAGAAGCACCTGCAGGTCCTCGGGATCCCGCCCCATGGCGGCAACGGCGGACTTCATCCTGGGGATGTAGCCGTGATGATCCGCCCCCCAAACGTCTATCACCAGGTCGAAGCCGCGGTCATACTTGTTCTTGTGGTACACCACGTCGGACATGAAGTAAGTGGGAGCCCCGTTGGACCTTATGAGCACCCGGTCCTTCTCGTCGCCGAAGGCGGTGGACTTAAACCACACCGCCCCGTCCGCATCGTAGGCGTACCCCCTAGCCTTAAGGGCCTCTATGGTGCGCTCAACCTGATCCCCCACGTACAAACTCCTCTCGGAGAACCACACGTCGAACTTAAGGCCGAAGTCCTCAAGGTCGCGCTTTATCCAGCGAAGCACCTTCTCGTAAGCCAAGTCGGTAAAAACCGGCACCGCTTCCTCCTCCGGCATGTCCGCCAAAGAGGTGCCCCGCTCCTCAAGGATCTCGTTGGCTATGTCCATTATGTAGTCCCCATGATACCCATCCTCCGGGAAGGGCGCCTCATCGGGCCTGCCCAAAAGCTCAAAGTAACGGCTCCTGGCGGAACGCCCCAAAAGCTCCATCTGGAGCCCCGCGTCGTTTATGTAATACTCCCGCTCAACCTGCCAACCGGCATAGGAAAGTATCGATGAGGTTATGTCGCCCACCGCAGCCCCCCTGCCGTGCCCCATGTGCAAAGGACCGGTGGGGTTGGCGCTCACGAACTCAACCTGAACCTTCTTGCCGCCGCCGTCGGATACCCGGCCGTAGTCAGGGCCCGCCTGCAGCACCTTCTTTATAAGATCCCCCATCCAGTCCTGAGACAGGGTTATGTTGATGAACCCAGGCCCCGCCACCTCAACGGACCTCACCAGGGAATCGCCGGCAAGCCTGTCCGCCACCTGTTGGGCCAAATCCCGGGGGGACAGCCCGAAAACCTTGCCAAGCTGCAGGGCGGCGCTGCACGCCCAATCCCCCTGTCCCTCCCTCTTGGGACGCTCAAGGTATATCTTGGCCTTCTCGGGGATCTCCACGCCCTTCTCCCGGGACATCTCACCGATTATGGACCGTATCCTCTCCTCCAACGAAAGCTTTATCTCCTCCATGGCAGAACCCCCTTAACCTTTAAGAGAGAAACCTTGAGGGATATTGTATATCACTTACCCCTCAGTAGAACACCCTCCGAAAGCCCTCTTGCGAAATAGATGAAGTCTTCTGCCGATAACCCGCCGGACTTCCCCATGGCCTTGACCGTAAGGGTCGACAGGAAGCTCAACCTCCCCTTCCTTGGGGACACGGAAAACCGCTGCAATACAGCCCCAGATGCCTTTAAAGCCGGCGGCACCACCGCATCCAATCCCTTGGGTATCCCAAGCTCCATCCGCTGCTCCACGATAAAGGGGAACCTAGGACTCAAGGTGCCTTGGGAATTCCCAAACACGTCCAGCATACGGGGATAAACCGACGGCACCATAAGCAACATCCCGCCATCGGAACGAACGCCAATGGGGCCGGAAACGTCAGCCCTTATGGACAAGCCCGCCGATGAATCCCTAAGGGCCACGTTTTTAATATCCTTCAACGACCCCATTGAAAGCCAGTCCAACGCCGTTTCCCTCTTCACCATGCCATGCCACATGCCGCCCGCCAAAACCTCCAAGGTGCCCGTAAAGATCCCCTGGGAATCAACCTCACCCCGTAGGGAAACCAACACCCGGCTTTGAGATGCGGGATAAAACGGCACCGGCAAAGGTTCAAGCCCGCCCCCCTCCTTCGGAGCCCACAGTGTTGAACCGCAAAGCTCCGGGGGCAGCTGCCCAAAGGGCACCGACTGACCGGGGAAGAACAGCACTTCTTCCGCCCCCCGCCTTAAGGCCCTCAAAACCGGCCTAAGCCACATCCCCTCCGCCACCGGGGGATCATGGGGGATGTCCACCACGGGCTGCCAGAAAACCTTAACGCTGTACCCCTCGGACTCCAAAAGGGCCTTTAAAACACCGATCCTGCCGGCATCAAAGGACGCGTCCCATGGCACACCCCACGTGGGATCCATAAGGTCCGCGCCGGCGCTTAAAGCCTCCAGCTTTCCGTTAAAGGACTTTGGAAGGGCCGAGACATCCGCCCTCAAAGACAACAGCTTCCTCTCCATCTCGGAAAGCCTTAAGGCCAACAACGACTCCCCCCTGGAGGTTCCAAAGACCACGTAGGGCCTTCTAAGCTGGACTATCCCGGCGGAGGATGCAACCCCTCCCTGGTTGGAGACGGACCAGGTGTACCGGTCAACCCCTTGGGAAGAGACCTTGACCGGGTCGTCCAAATCAAAGGATCGGAAGGCCAGCTCCTTGCCCGCCGGAACTTCCACGGACAAGACCTCCTCCCAAACGGGAATGGGAAGCCCAAACTCCACCAAGGCCCCCATGGAAGCCTTAGAGGGGATGCGCTGAACCCACTTAAGCGTTACCACCCTGCCTACCGCATCGGATGGGACCTTGAGGCTTACGAACCTGACTCCGCCACGCATATCCTCATCGGCCTTGCGGACCCCCTCCTCGCGCCAGGTAAGGGGGTTGTACCAGCGAACTAAATCCGCCTCCAACCGCCATCCTTCAGGCACGGGAAGCCGGATGTCCTGAAACACCGAAGGTACCCTCTCCCCCACCATGGCCACAATCGAGGTCTCCGCCTCCACGGATCCATCGGGCAGCATACGGTAGTTCCTAAGCACCCGCCATGCCACCCCATCAAAACCCGGGAAGGCCGAAAGGGAGGGCACCTTCCCGCCCATGGTCCGCACATCCTCCGGCGCGTAACCGCCGCATAGGGCCGAGGATGCGTGTGACAGGATCAAAACCGCTCCAAGCGCCGCCAAAACGAACCTAGGCATGCGGTGCATGTCCCGCTACTCCCCCTTGCCGCAGCAGTGCTTATACTTACGCCCGCTCCCGCAGGGACACGGGTCGTTCCTCCCCACCTTTACCCCACGCTTGACAGGAGCTCTCTGGGGCTCCTCCTCTCCCCCGGAGCCACCGATAAAGAGAGGCCCACGCCCCTCCTCAACCCTCACAGGACGCCTCTCCTGAACCACCCTGACACGAAGGGCCAGCTCGCTGAAACCCTCCCTCACCCGGTCAAGCATCTCCTTAAAGAGATTAAACGACTCGAACTGATATTCCACCAGCGGATCCTTCTGCCCTATGGCCCTAAGCCCTATGCCTCGCCGGAGCTCGTCCATGGCCAGCAGGTGTTCCTTCCAGTGGGAGTCAAGAACGTTCAATAGCAGGAAACGGAAAAGCTCGTTGGCGTTCTCCTCACCAAGCTCCTCAACCTTGGCAACGAAGGCCTGGCGCACCATCCTAAGCACCTGCTCCCTGGCTTCCCCGGGGTCCAAAACCTCACCGTCATGCAACGGCCCGTCGATGCCAGGACCGAAGATGGACCTCAACCTTATGGCGCAGCGCTCACCGTCGAAACCACCGTCCTCGCCGGAGGTGAGATGGGAATCGAAAACCGACGCCACCGTGTCCTCCAGTATGGACCACGCCCTGCTTATTAGATCCTGGTCCCCCAGTATCTCCTGCCTTTCCTTGTAAACCGCCTCGCGCTGTTGGTTCATCACGTTATCGTAGGCCAGGAGCTGCTTGCGGATGTCAAAGTGCATCTGCTCAACCTTGCGCTGGGCGTTCTCTATGGCCTTGGTGAGGAAGGAATGCTCAACCGACTCCCCTTCCTCCATACCAAGCTTTGACATGAGGCCCTGGATCCGGTCGGAGCCGAAAAGCCTCAACAGGTCGTCCTCCAGGGATATGAAGAAACGGCTCTCGCCCGGATCACCCTGCCGCCCCGCACGGCCCCTCAGCTGGTTGTCTATCCGCCTAGATTCGTGCCGCTCGGTGCCAAGTATGCATAGCCCCCCGGCATCCAGCACCTTCTTGCGCTCCTCTTCGCACTGGGCCGCAAACTTATCCAATATGGCCCGGT
This sequence comes from Thermanaerothrix sp., assembly GCA_026417795.1. Classification (NCBI taxonomy): domain Bacteria; kingdom Bacillati; phylum Chloroflexota; class Anaerolineae; order Anaerolineales; family Anaerolineaceae; genus Thermanaerothrix; species Thermanaerothrix sp. Next base: position 7,746 of record JAOACP010000043.1, on the reverse strand, counting down.
ACTCCTCCGGAGACTGGTCCGGGTCTATGCCCTTGGCCGCCGCCTCCTCCATGGCGAGGAACTTGGGGTTGCCGCCCAAAAGTATGTCAGTACCACGCCCCGCCATGTTGGTAGCCACCGTAACAGCCCCAAAGCGCCCTGCCTGGGCCACTATGGCGGCCTCCTTGTCGTGGAACTTGGCGTTCAACACGTGATGGGGTATCCTCCTGGCTTTGAGGAGCTTGCTCACCCGCTCCGAGTTCTCTATGGATGCGGTACCCACCAGAACCGGCTGCCCAGCCCGATGGCGCTCCTCCACAAAATCCGCCACCGCGTTGTACTTCTCCCTCTGGGTCCTGAAGATCACGTCCGGATGATCCACCCTTATCATGGACCTGTGGGTTGGGATCACCACCACGTCCATGCCGTAGATCTCCTTGAACTCCTCCGCCTCGGTGGCGGCGGTGCCGGTCATGCCCGACAGCTTGCGGTACATCCTGAAGTAGTTCTGAAGGGTTATGGTGGCAAGGGTCTGGCTCTCCTTGCCTATCTGAACCTTCTCCTTGGCCTCTATGGCCTGATGCAGGCCGTCGGAGTAACGGCGGCCGAACATGAGCCGCCCGGTGAACTCGTCGACTATGACGATTTCACCGTCCTTCACCACGTAGTGCACATCCCGCTGAAACAGATGGTGAGCTTTGAGGGCCTGGATGACCTTGTGGGCCAGCTCGGACATGCCGTAATCGCTGAACAGGTTCGGAACCTTCAATATCTCCTCGCAACGGGCTATCCCCCGCTCCGTCAGGGCCACGTTCCTCTCCTTTTCGTCCACCTCAAAGTCCTCGCCCTTCCTCAAGGACCTGGCGCAGGAGTCCGCAACCCTATAGGGTTCCACGCTGTCCTCCGAAGGCCCGGATATTATAAGCGGCGTCCTGGCCTCGTCTATGAGGATGGAGTCAACCTCGTCTACCAGGCAGTACCAATGGCCCCTCTGCACCTGGGAAGCCTTGGAAAGGGCCATGTTGTCCCTCAGGTAGTCAAAGCCAAACTCGCTGTTGGTCCCATAGGTGATGTCGGCCCTGTAGGCGGCAAAGCGGTCCTCCTGGGACATGAAGGGTTCTATGACCCCCACGGTGAGCCCCAGCCCACGATACACCGGCCCCATCCACTCCGCGTCCCTTCTGGCCAGGTAGTCGTTGACGGTTATCACGTGAACCCCCTTGCCCTCCAGGGCGTTGAGCGCCACCGACAGGGTAGCCACCAAAGTCTTACCCTCGCCGGTCTTCATCTCTGCTATCTTCCCCTCGTGAAGGGCCATGCCTCCCATAAGCTGGACGTCGAAGTGCCTAAGCCCAAGCCTACGCCTTGAGACCTCCCTGACCCGGGCAAACATCTCCGGCAGCAACTGGTCCAGGGACTCACCCTCTAAGAGCCTTCGTCGAAAATCCGCGGCGGTACCCTCCAGTTCCCGGTCCGACATGGCGGACACTTGATCCTCCAGGGCGTTTATGGCCTCCACCACCCGGCGGTACCTCGAAAGGGCCCTATCGTTGGGATCAAGCCCAAGAACCTTAAGTATGCCTTTTAACATTCCCATACCCACCTTTCGGCCCAAGGGCCATAAAAAGCTTAACCGATAGATTATATCCCATGGGGGGGATCAATCCGAAACACCTTCGACAGGTCCATCGCCGCCGCCACAGCCCCCCTTGGGTTCACCACACCGGCGGGAGGAACAAATGCGGCGTTCAAAGCCCTTAAGAGGTCCTCAGCCCCCCAAGCCCCCCAAGGGCCCAGGTTGACCCCAAGTCCCATCTCCTCTATGGCCCGGCCGGTGTCCACCTGATTGTCCGCCACCTGGAACACCACCACCGGCTTCTCAAGCCCCAACGCCTCGTAGGCGGTGACGCTGGAAGTACAAAGCACTGCCCTGGAGCTCGCCATCATGAGGTGCAAATCCCGGGATGCCGTTATGAGCCTAACATGGGACGCCCGGCAGGCTTCCTCCTCCGCCGCCTTCCGAATTTCATGGTCCACCATGGGACCAATCACGAAGTCCGCCCCCGGCAGGTCAAGCCCCCTCCACCAACGAATCAGCTTAGGGGTAACTCCCAAAGGATCCGCAGCGCCGCTCACCACCAGGTGGCGGTCGCCCGGCCTCTTCTCCACATCCCAAAACTGCTCCCTCAAAAGCGCATACCTAGGTCCCAATAGAAGGCCGCCAGCCCCCTTGTAACCCATCCGATGGGCCCTAAAACCGTAGTTCAGCACCGCTCCGCAGTGCTCCTCCACCGGGAACCGCCTAAGGTCATCTATCACCGCAAGGGGCACGAGGGCCCTTAAAGTGTCAAGCACCAGCGGAGAAGCTTCATAGCTGTCCACCACGCAAAGCCTAGGGGACACGGCGTCTAAAAGGCCCGCCGCCCTTGAAAGGTCATCGCCAAATAGGTCCTGGAACGCCTTAACCAACCCTCCGCCCTGATCAAAAATTCCGGCGGAGGCGAAGAAATCCACCACCGGGGGGTTGCCAATTATCCCCACGGTAACCCCCAGCTTTACAAAGCCCTGGGCAAGGGCAAGACACCGACCCCCATGGCCGCCCCCGATCCTGCCACCCGCATGAGTGAGAAAGACAACGTCCACAGAACGGCCCATGGTGGTCAAGACAACCCCTCTTCCGCCACCTTCCTAAGGCCATCCTTGATCTCAAACCAGCGGTCCTTGAAGATGGCAATCCAATAAAGGTCCTCCCAAGCCTGATCCCTCAAAAGGTGCCTCTCGAAACGACCCTCAACATGAAAGCCGAATCTGAGATACAGCGATACAGCCCCCACGTTGGAACCCAAAACGGAGGTAAAAAGCCTATGCAACCCCTCCTCCTCAAAGCCCCACTCCATAAGGCTGTACAGCATGTGCTTTGACAATCCTCTATTTAAGAAATTCTCGTCACCTATGTACATCCCCCAGTCGCTCCTAAGGGACGTCCTGTCGATGTCCTTTAGGGTTATGATCCCAAATGGTTCCTCCCCCATAAAGGCAACCCGCACCATCTGCCTCTTGGGGGAAGAGGCCAGGGAGCTCAACCAGCGCAGATGCTCCGCCTCCGTTATGATGGAGTCGTTGAGCATGCTCTTCCTCACCCGGTGGCTGTTTCTCCACTCCAACACCCTCATGGACACCTGGGGCTGCACTTCCAGTATGTCAACGTACCGGATCATTTTAGATCATCTCCCAGGTTATCCACTGATCCGCCGCTATGTCGGTCTTTGCCTCCCTGCCCAGCACCAGACGCATGAACTTGGGCCTTATGCCGTAGCCGGGGCGCTTAACGGTGATCATGTCCTGGGTTATGCGGCTTCCAGCAGGAATGTCCACCGCGGCGTGGATGCTCCGGCGGGCCTTCTCATAAAACTCCATCTCCTCCTTGGATGGACCAAGCTTCCGCCCGTCCCCCATGGCGGACTCCACATCCCTTATCTGCTTAACCATCTCCCTTAGCTCCGGGGGCTCTATGGCGAAGGGGTGATCGGGGCCTTCCATGCTGCGGTCCATGGTAAAGTGTTTCTCTATCAGCTGGGCCCCCATGGCCACGGCGGCAACGCTTATGTGTATCCCAGTGGTATGATCCGACAGCCCCGTGGGGGTGCCAAAGGCCCTTCGGATCGTGTCCATGCTCCTTAGGTTCATTATGGCAGGGGAAGCGGGATAGGCCGATGCGCACTGCAAAAAGGCCACGTCACGGTTTCCCTCCGCAACGCAGGCCATGTAGGCGTCCTCTATCTCCTCCATGGTGGCAAGGCCGGTGGATATTATCATCGGTTTACCCTTGGAAGCACAGTACCTAATCAAAGGTATGTCCACTATCTCAAAGGAGGCTATCTTAAAGATAGGGCTCACCTGATCCAGCTCGTCCACCGCCTGAAAATCAAACGGCGTGGCAAAGAACACCACTCCCCGGTGGACACACCGCTCCGCCAAATGGGGCAGCCAATCCCGGGGGGTCTCTATCTCCTTTATGAGGCTAAAAAGGTCCTTAGAGTACCCCGAGTGCCTGGGAGTCCTTCTGGAGTACAGGCTCTCGGCGCTGTATATCTGAAACTTCACCGCATCCGCCCCCGCCTCCGCGGCGGCGTCTATAAGCTCCATGGCCAGGGAAAGGGACCTGTTGTGGTTGGCTCCCACCTCAGCTATAACAAAACACCTCTCCCCGTCGCCTATCCTGATTCGATCCCCAAGGTTTATGACCCCCATATTCAACCCCCTACCCTTCCTGTTTTCTATACAACGCCCCCCAAGGGCAAAAAGCCCCTCAAACATGGGCAGCGCTGCAAAAAACCAAAGAAACGCTCCAAACGTAGATCATATCCACCCGGTGCACCATGGGCAAGAAGCAATAAAAATGGGCACTTAAGGGAACCCAAAAAGGGCCGGCTTGCGCCGGCCCCGGGGTCGTTTGGGTTCAAACTCACTATCATCAAAGCTCGGAGCCAGAAAGCTCCATCGAGAGCTTAAAGGCTTACTGGGCTCAAGTGGGCAAGGAAGTGATGCAGCCCCTTGGCAGCGGGGGCGAAGTCCACTTTAAGACCGTAGCGGATGCTGTCCCGCCTCTTGTAAACGTTGATTATGGTCTCCGCCACGTACTCCATGTGGCTGTTGGTGTAGGTCCTGCGGTTTATGGCAAGCCTGAAGAGCTCCAACTTGGGGTACACGATCTCACCGGTGGCCTCATCCTCGGTGGCGAAGGCAAGGGCCCCAAGGCCTATGCCACGAACCGCACCCTCCCGGTAGACCTCTATGCCAAGCACGTCGGCGGGATAATACTTCTGGGGTATGTGGGGAAGGAATGCCGCGGCATCGATGAATATGGCGTGTCCTCCCGCGGGCTTCACGAAGGGAACCCCCGCGTCATCCAAAAGATCCCCAAGGTACGCCACCTGGGCCACCCGGTGGGCCAGGTAGTCCTCCTGGACCATCTCCCTGAGCCCCTGGGCCAGGCACTCAAGGTCCCTGCCCGCAAGACCGCCATAGGTGGCAAAGCCCTCGAACAGGATAACCCTCGGCAGTATCTTGTAGTAGAGATCCTCGGTCCTGGTGCACACGAGGCCTCCTATGTTAACGAGCGGATCCTTCTTGGCGGACACGGTGATGGCGTCAGCACAGTCCATGCAGGCCTTAAGTATCTGGGCCACCGTCATGTCCTTGCAGGCTTCCTCCCGGGTCTTGATGAAGTAGGCGTTCTCCGCCATCCTGGCGGCGTCAAGGAACAGGGGGATCCCATACTTGTCCGCCACCTTCCGGACCTCCCGAAGGTTCTCAAGGCTCACCGGCTGCCCGCCGCCAGAGTTGTTGGTTATGGTGACCATGATCAGGGGAATCCGCTCCACCCCATAGGTCTTTATGGCGTTCTCAAGCTTGTTTATGTCCACGTTACCCTTGAAGGGGTGGTACTTGGAGGGGTCGTAAGCTTCGTCGATGACGCAGTCCACCGGCTCGGCTCCCACGTTGAAGATGTGGGCCCTGGTGGTGTCAAAGGGCATGTTGAAGGGGATCCTGTCCCCGGGCTTAACCAAGGAACCAAAGGTCACGTTCTCCGCCGCCCGGCCCTGGTGACAGGGGATGACGTAGTCAAAACCCAGCACATCCTTGACGGCCTCCTTCAGGGCGTAGAAGCTGGTAGCTCCCGCATAAGCCTCGTCGCCCTTCATGAGGGCCGCCCACTGCTGCTTGCTCATGGCACCGGTGCCAGAGTCGGTTAGAAGGTCGATGTAAACGTCCTCGGACCTCAAACCGAAGAGGTTGAAATGCCCCCTCTTCAGGGCCTCCTCCCTCTGAGCCTTGTCCGGAATGGAAACAGGCTCCACCATCTTGATGCGAAAAGGTTCCGGCTGAATGCGTCTGACCACTTTGGGATCCTCCCTTGACTGGTCTTCTGCTCTGCTGGGCTAAGGACTGCTCTCAATCTCAGCTGGTTGCCAAGAAAAGGCTAGCACCTAAATTCACTAAAATCAAGCCTACCGCAACAAAACCACCGGGGCGGTACAAAACCGATCTCACCACAAAAATTTTAGGGCCCCAAGGGGCCCTAAATAAAGTTGCTCCTACAGCATCATCCTGGCGAAGACCTTGGCCTCGTTCACCATGTGGGATACCTCCGCATACTCGTCCGGCATGTGGGCGGTGTCCGCCTCCTGGGCCCATACCACCGCGGGCATTTTAGCCTCCCGGAAGAAGGCGGCGCAGGTGCCACCCCCTATCCCTCCAACCCGGGGCTTGATCTTCAACACGTCCTCCACCGCCTCCCTAAGCAGCGCAACCACCGGAGAAGAGGGATCCGTGGCTTCCGTGGGCTCCCCCTTCTGGAGGAAACGATATGAGATCCTGGCACCGAAGGAATCCTGGGCCTTCCTAACCTCACCGGCGAACACGCGCTCCACGTCCTCCACCTTGACGTGGGGCAGCACCCTACAATCCAGGCAGAAGACCTCCTTGCCCGGAATGGTGTTCACGTTTCCAACGTTCGCCAGCCTCCTGGTGGGCTCAAAGGTGGAAAAAGGAGGCTCAAACAGGGGATCCTCCTCCGGGAAGGCCCCCTTAAGGGCCCTGTCCAAAGCCACGGAAAGCTCGTTCGCCACCCTGCATGCGTTAAGCCCCTGATCTGGCCTGCTCGCGTGAACCTGGCACCCATCAACCTGAAACTCCACCCAAAGGATCGTCTTCTCCGCCACCTCGATGAAGTCCCCGGACTCGGTGCCACCGTCGGGAACCAAGATGAGATCCGACGGATCAAACAAATCCCCATGCTCCTTGAGAAGGAACCCTATGCCGTGCTGGCTTCCCACCTCTTCGTCCGCCACGAAGGCAAGACAAACCTCCCGGCGGGGTCCTCCGCTCTCCACCACCGCCTTGAGGGCAAAAAGTGACGCCACCAGCTCCTGGCCGTTGTCGTTAGACCCCCGCCCATATAAGCGCCCTCCTTCCAAATGGGGCTCAAAGGGATCAAACCGCCAAAGGGACCTGTCTCCCTCGGGAACCACGTCCATGTGGGTAAAGATCCAAAGCCTTCCGGCGGAGCTGTCGGTGCCGGGAACCCTTAGGACCAAATTGGGCCTTATGCCCCCCTTGGCCCTTGGATCCTTTGAGACATACCTCTCCACTGGCCCCAACCCAAGGGACGACACCAGGGATTCTATGAAAAACGCCTTATCATGCTCCCCATCGCCGCCATCGTCAGGAGAAACCGCAGGACGCCTCACCAACTCAGACAAAGCGTCCACCATGGCCCCCTCAAGGGAGACCAACCTGGCATCCAAAGCCCCTAAGTCCTTGCCCAACCGCAACACCCCCATACAAAGGTCCTCAACGGAAAAGCGAAAAGGGTATGCTCATCCACCGGTCCTCAACGGCTCAGCAGATCCTTCCCCTTTACCAGGTAATCCATGCCGGACCACACGGTAAGGCCCATGGCAAGCCACATCACCCATATGCCGCCCGGAAGGTTAAGGATCATCATGGCTATCGCCACTATCTGGCTGACCGTCTTGGCCTTGCCGCCCTTGCTGGCGGCTATAACTATTCCCTCCGCAGCGGCCACCATCCTAAGCCCCGTCACTATGAACTCCCTGGAAACTATGACCACCACTATCCAGGCGGGAAGACGCTGAAGCTCCACCAGGGACACCAACACCGCGGTGACCAGTATCTTGTCCGCCAAGGGGTCTATAAACTTCCCAAGGTTCGTCCCTATGCCCCTCTTTCTTGCTATGTAAC
>JAOACP010000042.1 GCA_026417795.1 Thermanaerothrix sp. | reverse complement strand
GGACCAGCTGGAGCCCATCGAGCCCGTCACCGAGGAGCTCCACGACCGCATGGACCAGCCCACCACCACCGAGACCATGGTGGTGAGCATCTTCCAGATAGCCCTGGCAATGAGCGTGGGGGCCCTGCTATTGGCGTTCTTCAAGGACCACGGCATCAAGATGCCCACATACCTCTGCGCCCTGTTCGTGGGCATAATCATAAGGAACCTAGCGGACTTCACCGGCCTTTACAAGGTCAACATGCCCATGATAGAGCAGCTCGGAGGGGTGGCCCTCTACATATTCCTGGCCATGGCCCTCATGTCCTTGCAGCTCTGGCAGCTGGTGGGCGTGGCGGGTCCCCTTTTGGTGATCCTGCTGGGGCAGGTGCTCCTCATGATCCTCTTCGCTTACTTCGTGACCTTCAACTTCAACGGCAGGGACTACAACGCCGCGGTGCTGGCGGCGGGACACTGCGGCTTCGGCCTTGGGGCCACCCCTAACGCCATAGCCAACATGCAGGCGGTGACCCTGAAGTACGGACACGCCCCCAGGGCCTTCTTCACCGTCTCCATCGTGGGGGCCTTCTTCATCGACATAGTTAACTCCTTCGTGATCCAGGCCTTCGCCTCCATGATGGCCAAGGGCCTCTGATCCATAATCGTACGGCGCAACACAGGGCAAGCAAAAATCCAGGGGGCCCGCGCTGGGCCCCCTGGATCGTCCTTCCGCCCTTAGGCCTTAACCTTACGTATCACGTCTATCACGGTTCCGTCCCGCCACTCAACCACCGCCACTATCCGGTCCTCCTGCTCCAATGGGTCCATGGGGCCGCATATGGCCCTCGCCTTGGACAGGAGTTCCTCCATGGATATGAGGGGAAGCTTGGCCTCCCGGGCGGCGGAAATAAGGTCCCCCCTTGCGGGGTTCACGGTGATGCCGAACTCGGTGACCACCGCGTCCACCACCTCCCCGGGGGTGGTGGCGCAGTGGACCCGGTCCACCACGCAGGGTATCCTTCCCCTGAGGAGGGGCTGGGCTATTATGGTGAGCTTCGCCCCCGCGGCGGTGTCCTGGTGCCCCCCTATTCCGTGCAGCAGGTACCCGTCCGCCTCGGTGTTGACGTTCACGTTGAAGTCAAGGTCCACCTCCGTGGCGCCGAGTATCACCACGTCCAGGGAGTCCACTGCGCTGCCCTTGGTCCAGGGGCTGGCGTACCACTCGGCGGATATCTCCATGTGCCTTGGGTCCGACCCTATGGACCGCACCGCCTCCAGGTCGAAGGACTGCACGTCCATGAGGCATTCAACCAGGCCCTCCTTGAGCAGCTCCACGAAGTAGCCCGTTATGCCCCCAAGGCCGAAGCTTCCCTTCACGTTGCGTCGGATCATGGCGTCCTTCATAAAGGCGGTAACCGCCAGCGGTATGCCCCCCGCGCCGGTCTGGAAGGATATGCCGTCCTTGAAACAGCTGGATGCCTCGATGAGGGAGGAGGCCATCTGGGCTATCAAAAGCCTCAAGGGGTCCCGGGTTATCCTGGTGCTGCCGGACACTATGCCCGAGGGGTCCCCTATGCTCTCCACCGCCACCACCTGGTCCACGTACATCTGGGGTATCGAGATGGGGCACAGCATCCCTTCAACCAGGTTGTCTGTCACCGCCACCACGTGGTCCGCGTACATGGCGTCGGTGAATGCGTACCCCAGGGAACCGCAGGCGCTCCTTCCCATGGCGCCGGAGAGGTTGCCGAAGCGGTCCGCCGAAGGGGCCCCGATGAAGGCCACGTCTATCTTCACGTCCCCGGAGACCACCGCCCGGGGCCTGCCGCCGTGGCTCCTGAGCACCACCGGCTCCGACATGCCCCCCTGGGACACCAGCTTACCTATGGGCCCGTTGACGGACCCCATTATGCGGCGAACCACCCCGGATCTTATGTGCTCTATCAGCTCCTTGTGAACCCCGAAGAGGGCGGTGGGGAATATGGTGAGATCCCCTATGCCCATCTCGGCGCAGGTTCTTATAACCTGGTTGACCACCATGTCGCCGTTGCGGAGGTGGTGGTGGAAGGACACGGTCATGCCGCTTTTAAGGCCGCTGGCCTCTATGGCCTCCCGGAGGCTTCGGCGCACCTTGGATCCCATGGCCTCCCGGCCCCTCTTCATGGGCTGGCCGGCGCTCCTCCTCTTAGGCTCCCTGGCGAAGGCCCCCTGGAAGGGCTTCACCTCGCCGTAACCCTCTATGAAATGCGGCAACTCCCGTCCCAGGGCGTTAACCGGCAACGGAACCACCTCCCACGTCTTCTCCGGCCAGCATGAGGGTTCTCATGGCCCGCTTAACCACCGGGACGTCCACCATGCGGCCGTCCACCGACACCGCCCCCTTGCCTTGTGCCTTGGCCTCCATGGCGGCTTCAACTATCCGGCGGGCCTTGGCTACCTCTTCGGGCTTAGGGGTGAACACCGAGTGCACCACCCGGATCTGGCTTGGGTGGATCACACTCTTCCCCTCGTAGCCCAGCTGCTTTATGAACTCCGTCTCCGCCTTGAGCCCCTCGGGGTCGTTTATGCTCGGGAACACCGTGTCCAAGGGATCAACCCCCACCGCCCGGGCGGCCATCACCACGTGCCTCCTTGCCCAGTCCAGCTCCGTGCCCTCCTTGGACCTGGAGGTCCTCAAGTCCGCCGCCAGATCCTCCCCGCCGGGGATTATGGCCGCCACCCGGCTGGATGCGGAGGCTATGTCATAGGCCCTTACTATCCCCCTGGCGGACTCCAGAAGACAGAAAACCTTGGTCCTGCCTTCCTCCATGCCGCATCGGGCCTCTATCCTGGACAGCATCTGGTGCAGCTCCTTTACCTGCTCCGGATCCTCCACCTTCGGAAGCCTCACCCCGTCAACGCCGCAGGGCACTATCTCCTCCAGGTCCTTCTCCATGTGGGGCGTGTCCATGCCGTTGATACGCACGGTCACCTCGCAGCCCCCGAAGTCCCACTTCTTCAAGGCCTCCCGCACCAACACCCGGGCGGCGGATTTCTCCCCCTCCGGGACCGAGTCCTCCAGGTCCAGTATTATCCCATCGGGCCCAAACAGGTATCCCCTTAGCAGCATGTTGGGGTTGTTCCCCGGAAGGTACAGCATGGTGCGCCTCAAGGCTCATCACCCCCGGCCCTGTGCTTGAGCACCGCCGCCTCCACCCGGGCGGCCAAAACCAGGTCTATGGCCCCGTTGTCCTGCACATCCACCGACAGGTTAAGGGCCCCAAGCCGCTTTAGGGTCTCCATGACCGTCCTCTCCATGGAGCTCTTAAAGCGCATTGCTCCGGATCCCGATATGGAGACCTTGGGGCCTTGGGGGTCCTCCGACACCGTTACCAGGCAGTCCATGGACTCCAACGTCCCCGCCTGAGCTATGGTCATAGAAATCACTCCCCTTGAGGAAGGGGCGGCGGGGCAAAGACATCCCCCGCCCCTTCATATCCCAAAGGGGGGCCCTACGCAGCCCCCCTTGGCAAGCACCCTCTAGTCCTCGAAGCCGATGGTCTTGTTCCAGTCGCACATCTCCCTGGCCTTGGCCTTGGCGTCCTCCAGGGTGCTGCCGGTGAAGTTGGGGTTGATCTTCTGGGCTATGGCGGTGGCCATCTCTATGGTGCTGGCGGCGTTCTTCTCCCAGTCCGGGTCGTTCCTGAAGTCCCGCAGCACGTCGTAGGTAAGCGTCTTGGGCCGGTTCTCCGCGAGCACCTCGTTTATGGCCCACTCGATCTTTTGGGCCTTCTCGTCCATGCCCAGGTACTCCAGCATCATCTTGGCGGTGAGGAGCATGGCGGAGGGGTTTACCCGGTACTGGTGGGCGTACTTGGGCACCGATCCGCTGCAGGGCTCGAATATGGCGGTGTTCTCGCCGATGTTGCCGCTGGGGGCGAACCCGAGGCCCCCAACCAGCTGGCTTGCCTCGTCGGAGAGGATGTCGCCGAAGACGTTGCTGGTCACTATGACCTGGTAGTCCTGGGGGTTCTTTATGAGCCACATGGCGGTGGCGTCCGCGTTCTCCTCTATGCCCTGTATCCCGTACTGCTCGTACTCCTTGGCGAGCTCAAGGAATATCCTCTTCATCATCCCGTCGGTCTCCCGGATGACGTTGGCCTTGTTGCAGCAGTGGACCTTGGTCCTGCCCGTGGCCTTGGCGTACTCGAAGGCGGCCCGTATGATCCTCTCGCAACCCTCCTTGGAGAACACCCTCCAGGACACCGCCACGTCGGAGCACTTGCGGAAGCGCTCCATGCCCTTGTGCAGGCCGTACATCTCCTCCGGGAGCGGGTGGAACTCCACCGCCGCGTACAGGTCCTCAGTGTTCTCCCGGAAGAGCACCAGGTCTATCTTGGGATCCCCCTTGAGGGGGGAGCCCAGGGCCGGGAGGGTCTTGGCAGGGCGCAGGTTGATGTAAAGGTCGAAGAGCTGCCTCATCTGCAGTATGGCGGACTTGAAGCCCTTGACCCCCGCCTTGGAGGTTATGGCGGCCATCAAAGTGGCGTCGCACTCCCGGATCTTCTCTATGGTCTCCGGCGGAACCGTGTTGCACCTGGGATCCCCTTCGCCGAACTTCTTAACCGACTTCTCCCACATGCACCACCCAAGGTCCGCCCTCACCCAGTCTATGGGAAGGTCCATGGCGTGGAGCACAACGAGCGCTCCCTCCATCATGTCGTATCCCGAGTCGTCGCCGGACATGTAGCAAACCTTGTAGCGCTCCTTTGGCTCCTTGACCTTAAGGACGTTGCGGCTCATTCCCTCATCTCCTCCTTTTAAGATGCCTTCCTTGCCCATTAACTTCCTAGGCGGCGCTGTCCATAAGAAACCCCCTAAGGGGGAGCTTTTTGCCCCTTCGCCTTCCAGATATGGGCCCCTGCGGCCCTGAAGGGCTCAGCTGAGCCCCAGGGACTTCTTCACGTGGGGTATCAGCCCCCCGTCCTCGATGAGCCCCCGGACGAACTCCGGGTAGGGGGGGAACGAGAAGGTGCCCTTGGGGGTTATGACCTCTCCGCGGTCGAAATCGATCTCCACCGTGTCACCCTTTTCCAAAGCGTCCACCGCCTCGGGGCAGACCACTATGGGTAGCCCTTCGTTCAGGGCGTTACGGTAGTAGATCCTGGCGAAGCCCTTGGCTATGATGGCCCCTATGCCCCGTTCCACCAGGCACGTGACCGCCTGTTCCCTGGAGGAGCCGCAGCCGAAGTTCTTGCCCGCCACGATTATGTCCCCCTTGGCGGCCTCCCGGTTGAACTCCGGGTCCAGGTCCTCGCAGGCCACCTTGGCCATCTCGGACCTGTCTTTGATGGTGTAGGTGTACTTGCCGGGGAATATCACGTCGGTGTTGACGTCGTCCCCGTACTTCCAGACCTTTCCTTTTATCCTCATCTAGAGCACCTCCCTGGGATCCGCTATGGCCCCCGCCAGGGCGGAAGCCGCCACGGTCATGGGGCTTGCAAGGTATATGAAGCTGTCCTTGTTCCCCATCCGGCCCTTGAAGTTGCGGTTGGCGGTGCTTATGCAGGCCTCCCCGGGGGCCAGTATCCCCTGATGGTTCCCCATGCAGGGGCCGCAGCCGGGGTTGGAGATGACGCAGCCCGCGTCCAAAAGGGTGTCCACGACCCCCTCCGCCAGGGCCTGCCGGTAGGCCTTCCAGGACGCGGGGATCACTATGGTTCTCACCGCCACCTTGTGCCCCTTGAGGATCGCCGCCGCCTCCCGAAGGTCCTCTATGCGGCCGTTGGTGCAGCTCCCGAGGAAGGCCTGGTGTATGGGGGTACCCTTGACCTGGTCCACCGGGGCGTAGTTGTCCACCGTGTGGGGCTTCGCCACCCCGGGTGTTAGCTCCGACAGGTCGTAGGAGAGCTCCTTGGCGTAGGTCCCGTCCGGATCCGCCCAGATGGGCTCCCAAAGGTCCGATTTCGCGATTCCCTTCACGTGGTCCAGCACCTTCTGGTCCGGGGGGCACACCGCATTCTTGGCCCCCATCTCGATGCCCATGTTGCACAGCGTCATCCTCTCCGACAGGGACATGGCCTCGATGCCGGGCCCGTGGAACTCCACGCTCATGTAGTCCGCCCCGTCCGCCTTGATGTCCCCGATTATCTTGAGTATCAGGTCCTTGGCGGAAACCCCCTTGGGGAAGGAGCCCTTGAGGGTTATCTTCATGGACTCCGGCACCCGGAACCAGAGCTTGCCGGTGGCCCAGGTGGCGGCCATCTCGGACCTGCCTATGCCGGTGGAGAAGGCCCCGAAGGCCCCGTAGGTGCAGGTGTGGCTGTCGCTTCCCACCATGATGAGCCCCGGAAGGGCGAAGCCCTCCTCGCACATCTTCTGGTGGCACACGCCGCCGTCGCTGGTTACGTCCATGAAGTGCTCTATGCCCTGCTCCTTCACGAACTCCCGGATCTCCTTGTGGTTTACGGCGTGGTCGTCCGAGGGGGCCGGTATGGCGTGGTCCAGTATTATGACTATCCTGTTGGGGTCGAAGACCTTTGAAAGCCCTATCTTCTTGAAGGTCCTGGCTATGGGGGCCGCGTTGTCGTGGCTCATGCAGAAATGGGGTTCCACTGTCACCACGTCGCCGGCCTTCACGTCATAGCCCGCCCACTTGCCCAACACCTTCTCCGCGAAGGTCCTTCCCATGACCCTATCCCTCCTAAGCCTGGGATTTGAGATACTCGATGAGGCCCCCGGCGGCCATTATGTCCCGCTCCAGGTCCGTCACCGCGTCCCCTTGAAACTCCACCCCCTGGGTGAGGTTCCTTATCACCCCCGTGGCGGTGTCCACCTCCAGCTGGTCCCCGTCCTTCACCTTGCCGGCCTTTATGGCGTCGGACAGGCCCTTGACGAAGAGCACCGGGTAGCCGTTGTTTATGGCGTTCCTGTAGTAGATCCTGGCGAAGGACTCCGCCAGCACCATGGGGACCCCGATCTCCTTGAGGCAGTAGACCGCGTGCTCCCGGCTGGATCCGGTGCCGAAATTGCGGCCTGCCACCACGAAGTCCCCGGGGCGGACCTCCTTGGCGAAGTTCTCCTTGCCCGGGTAGTACTCGAAGGAGTACTGGGCCATCTTCTTTGGGTCCGTCTCCGCCAGGTACTTGTTGTGGTATATGAGGTCCGTGTCCACGTCGTCCCCGAAGACCCAGGCCCTTCCGCGAAGAACCGTATCACTCATGTGTGGCACCCCCTTGCGCTTGGGTCATCCCAGGATGTCCCTGGGGTCCGTTATTACGCCCCGCACGGCGCTGGCCATGGCGGAGGCGGGGCTCATGAGGTAGGTGTGGCTGCCCTTGCCTACCTTGCCTATGAAGTTGCGGTTGGTGGTGGACACCCCCACGTCCCCGGAGGGAAGGGCCCCGTAGTGCTCCGCGGTGCAGAGGCTGCAGGTGGGGTTGGTGAAGATAACCCCAGCCTCCAGGAAGTCCTGGATGAACCCCGCCTTGGCGCACTCCTTCATTACCTCTCTGGTGGATGGGGTTATGATCACCCTCACCTCGGGGGACACCTTGAAGCCCGCGGCCTTAAGCACCTCGTGGGCCGCCGCTATGTCCTCGAACCTGCCGTTGGAGCAGGAGCCTATGTGCACCTGGTCTATCCTCTCCCCACCCACCTCCCGGACCTTCTTCACGTTGTCCGGCGCGTCGGGGCAGGACGCCAAGGGCTCAAGCTGGGACACGTCGAAGCTGAGCTCCTCGGAGTAGACCGCGTCGGCGTCGGGGCGGATCATCTCCACCCGCTCCAACACCTCCTTGCCGGCCCTCTCCACCAGCCACTGAAGCACCGGGCCGTTGGGCATTATTAGCCCCACCTTGCCGCTCATCTCGGTCACCATGGAGCAGAGGGTTATGCGGTCCGACAGGCTGCTTTGCTCTATGGCCTCGCCGGTGAACTCCACCGCCTTGAAGAACATGCCGTCCGCCCCAAGGGTGCCCACCAGGTGGGTGAGGAAGTCCCTCATGTAGACCCCCCGCTGGAACTTGCCCTGGGCGGTTATCTTCATGGTCTCCGGCACCCTGAACCACAGGGTTCCCTTGATCCAGGAGGCCACTATGTCGGTGTTGCCCACGCCGGTGGCGAAGGCCCCCACGGCGCCCAGCAGGTTCATGTGGCTGTCGGTGCCCAGTATCACGTCCCCGGGCTTAACCAGCCCGTTCTCCAGCAGCACGTGCTGGCCTATGCCCCAGTTGACGTCGAAGACCTTGTCTATACCCTGTTTTTTGGCGAACTGGCGGATTATCTTCTGGTTGTTGGACACCTTCTCGGAGTGGGCCGGGGCCTGCAGGTCGAAGGTGAAGGCTATCTTCTTGGGGTCCCACACCTTGGCGTCCTTCCCGGTGACCTCCTCGAACTGGAGGACGCAGTTGGGGCCCCCGAAGTCCCTGGCGGTGGACAGGTCTATGTTGCACCATACCCGGTCCCCTACCGACACGTCCTTGCCGGAGGCCCTGGCCATTATCTTCTGGATCATGGTCCGTCCCATGATTTCATCCCCTCCCTGGAAATGGAGTCCCCTACTTCATGCCGAGGAACGACTTTATGGTCTCGAAGTTCATGAAGTCCGCCTTGTTGACTATCACCCCTTCGGGGCTTCTAAGGGAGCCGTCCCCTTCGTGGGCGTGGTTGGCTATGATGTGGGCTATGTCGCTTGGAATGCCGTTCCTCATGGCGATGACGGTGCCGGAGAAGGGGTGCCTCAGGTCCTTTCCCATCTGAGACTTCGCGGTCTTGCCGTCGGGGCCCTTCTCGTACTCCACCAGCTTGCCCACGTCGTGGAGCAGGGCTCCGGCGATGAGCTTGTCGTTGTCCAGCCGGTAGCCCCCTTCGTCCTTGTACAGGCCGTTGAACTCGTCCATGGCGGCTTTGGCCATCCTGGTGACGCCCCTGGTGTGGGTCAGGTAAGAGGCGGGGCAGTCGGGTATGAGAAGCGTGAAGGGTATCTTCGCCATGTCCTCGGGCTCCCATCCCCCGGTCTTGAGGGCGTCCTCATAGGTGGACAGGACCTTGTCCTTGAGATCTTGGTCGCATATCCAATCCACCTCCGGGAGCAGCTTCGCTATTCTCTCCTTCATCTCCTGTTTCCCTCCCTGTTCTTTGAATAGCCCCCGGCGCGGCCCTTGCCGGGAGCTTGAATCCTTAAGCTTTGAGGCCCTTCAGGGCCAGCACCTCCTGAAGGGTCTTGTATATCCGCTCCATGTGTTCCCTGGCGGCCCTCTCCGCCCGGTCCGGATCCCTGTCCAGGATGGCCTCGTAAAGGGCCCTGTGCTCGTTGAAGAAGGCCTCCTTGTCCTCCAGCAGGGCGTAGATCCGGTCGTGGGTGGCCATGATGAGGTTGAAGTTCATGCGGACGATGTTTACGAACACAAAGTTCCTGGTGGCCTCCGCCATGGCCAGGTGGAACTCGAAGTCCCCCTTCGCCCGGCTCTCCAGGTCCTCCAGCCCCTCCCTGGTGGAGGAGAGGACCCGCCTCATCTTGGTAAGATCGCTGGGCATGGCCCTCCTGGCGGCCTCCCGGGCTATGGCGGGGTCCAGGATGCGGCGGGCCTCCATGAGCTCCAGGATGGCCTCGTCCTCCAGGGGCAGCCCCCGTTCCCTCAAGGGGTCGTCTTCTTTGGAGTGCCTTGGACGCCGGACGAAGCGGCCCTTGCCTGGGATGCTCTCGATTAACCCCATGAGCTCCAATACCCTGAAGGCCTCCCGGAGGGAGCTTCTGCTCACCCCCAGCTGGTCCATCAAGGACCGCTCCGGAGGGAGCGGATCCCCGGGCTTAAGGCGCCCGGAGGATATGTCCCCCTTTATTTCTTCCACCACCTTTTCGTATATCCTGGTCTGCCTTACCCTCTCGGGCAAACGGATCACCCCTCCCCAGTGGTCGGTCCACAATGGCTTTGTGGACCACCCAGTGCACCTTATATACTATTCAAGCAATTTGAGCAACCGTTAACTAGTTCGGAATAGTTGGAAAATTTGCCTTTCGGAGCCCCCGTGCTATGCTTAAAGGGCCGATGTGGAGGGGCCTTACGAATCTTTGGCTTATGGATCCCAAGGGCCAATCTGAGACGCTAGGAGGGGTATCATGGGTTTTAACGTGAGCGTTGCGGGCTTCGGGGATATGGTCTGTGAGATGCCCCTTACCGGGTCTGAGCTCCTGTCCCTCTCAAAGGTGGAGGGAGCCCATCAGGTGGTGGCCTGCAGGGTTAACCACTACCTTAGGCCCTTGAACTGGGTTATCGACGGGCCCTCGGAGGTGCAGTTCGTGGACACCGGAAGCTTCGAGGGGATGGAGGTTTATAGAAGGACCCTGAGCTTCCTTCTGGTGATGGCCTCCAAGCGGGCATTGGGGCAAGACGTGATAATAAGGCACTCCATGAGCGACGGCTACTACTGCGAGCTGGTGGGGGGGGGGGCATCGGAGGAGGACGTAAACGCCGTGAAGGCGGAGATGAACCGCCTCATAGACCTCAACATCCCCATCCACCGGGAGGTGCTGCCCCTGGACAAGGCCAAGGCCATTTTCGAGCGCCAGGGCAACCTCGACAAGGCGAGGCTTCTCAAGTGGACCGCCGTGGACCCGGTGGTGGCCTACCGGT
Source organism: Thermanaerothrix sp. (assembly GCA_026417795.1). Taxonomy (NCBI): domain Bacteria; kingdom Bacillati; phylum Chloroflexota; class Anaerolineae; order Anaerolineales; family Anaerolineaceae; genus Thermanaerothrix; species Thermanaerothrix sp. Next base: position 1,589 of record JAOACP010000042.1, on the reverse strand, counting down.
GCGCGGAGACCTACGGCTACTTCTACGCCCCGTTGGCTTCCAGCACGGGGCAGGTGAAGGTCTTCGACCTCCTGTACTATCCGCCGGGCATGGTCCTGCAGTTTCCCACCGTGTCCTTCCCGGACCGCATACCCCCGTTCCAGGCGCCTAAGAGCTTGGCGGAGGTCTTCATAGAGTACTCCCAGTGGCTCGACGTGCTGGGGGTAACCACCATGGACAGCATACACGAACGGGTGGCCTCCGGCATGGGGTTGGAGCTCATATTGATCTCCGAGGCCCTTCACGGTGAGGCCTTGGCCCGGGTGGCCCGGGAGATATGCTCAAGGCCCGAGGTCAAGCTGGTGTGCCTGGCGGGACCCTCGGGCTCCGGCAAGACCACCACCGCCAAGAGGCTTCAGGTGCAGCTGCAGGTCTGCGGGAAGAGGCCGGTGGCCATATCCCTGGACGACTACTTCGTGGACCGGGAGCTCACCCCAAGGGACGAGAACGGCGATTACGACTTCGAGGCATTGGAGGCCCTGGACCTGGAGGCCATAAACCGGGACCTGTCGGATCTGATGGAGGGCAAGGATGTGCAGCTGCCCAAGTTCGACTTCATAACCGGCAGGAGGAAGCCCGGAAAGCGCCTTAAGATAAGCGGCGACGACGTGATAATCATAGAGGGCATACACGGCCTCAACGAGAGGCTCACCCGGTCCATACCCGATGAGATGAAGTACAAGATCTTCGTCTCACCCTTGACCGGCGTCAGCCTTGACAGGCACAACAGGACCAGCACCACCGACAACCGCCTGCTCCGCCGGCTGGTGAGGGACCACCGGGTGAGGGGGCACTCACCGGAGAGCACCCTCCTTAGGTGGCCGTCGGTCATAAGGGGGTCCCACCGGCACATCTTCCCCTACCAGGCGGTGGCGGACGTGATGTTTAACACCGCCCTGGTGTACGAACTGCCGGTGCTCAAGGGCTACGCGGAGCCCCTGCTTCGGGCGGTGCCGGAGGAGTCCCCCGCCTACGGTGAGGCCCAGCGGCTCCTGTCCATGCTCAGGTTCGTGCCCTTCATACCCTCGGACAACGTGCCGAACCTTTCAATCCTAAGGGAGTTCATCGGGGGAAGCTGCTTCGAGGACTAGGGCTGAAGAAGGCTTGGGTCTAGGAAACCCCTTGGAGGAGATTCCTAAAACTCGAGTCTGCCTCCAAGGGGCCCGTCTTTGCCTTTTCCGCCTTTTCCAAGCCCCGGGGCCTTTGCCGGTCCTGTGGGGTAGGCCTCCGATCGAGTCTTAGCCCTGAAGGTTGGGTCCTATCGGCGCCGCATCAGGCGTGATCCAGCGGCGCCCATGGGGCGGCGAAAAACGAAAAAGGGCCTCCCACAGGAGGCCCAAGACTACTATGGTGGGCGGCACAGGGATCGAACCTGTGACCCCTGCCGTGTGAAGGCAGTGCTCTCCCGCTGAGCTAGCCGCCCCAACCCGCAACGGTGAAGATTCTACAACGGAACCTGGCTTTTTGCAAGCCCCCGAATTGCCTCACGTAAAATCTAAACGAAAAGGGAACGTTGCCTCACCTAAGAATCCAAACGAAATATGATCCCC
>JAOACP010000041.1 GCA_026417795.1 Thermanaerothrix sp. | reverse complement strand
AGGGGATCATATTTCGTTTGGATTCTTAGGGGAGGCAACGTTCCCTTTTCGTTTAGATTTTACGTGAGGCAATTCGTATTATTGACCCAAGATATGTAACGTGCTAACATAACACGACACGCGGGGTATCTTGTGGGCTGTAAACTTGACCGTTGTTTATGAACCCTGTGCAATGTGCCAAAAACACAGAACCCGGGGCGTTTCCCCCGTCATGGCGGGGGATGGGAGACGGCAGGCCCTCGGCCCCGTGGACGGGCAAAAAACACCAAGGGACGGGGGATGGGAATGTCCAAGAAGAAGCTGGGTCTTTTGTCGTTGGTGGCCCTGGTCATAGGGTCCATGATAGGGGCAGGGGTCTTCTCGCTGCCCTCCGACATAGCCCGCAACGCGGGTCCTGGGGCTATCTTGATAGGCTGGCTCATAACCGGGATAGGCATGATAGCCCTGGCTCTTACCTACCACAGCCTGTCCAACCGGAAGCCCGAGCTTGACGGCGGCATCTACAGCTACGCCAAGGCGGGCTTCGGGGACTTCATCGGCTTCAACGCCGCCTGGGGGTACTGGATAAGCTCCTGGCTTGGGAACGTGGCTTACCTGGTGCTGCTCTTCGAGGCGGTGGCTTACTTCTTCCCCCTCTTCGAGAACCGAGCCGCCGCGGTGGCGGGAGCTTCGGTGGTGCTTTGGGCCATCCACATACTTGTCTTAAGCGGCATTCGGGAGGCCGCCATAGTCAACCTCATAACCACGGTGGGCAAGCTGGTGCCCATAATATTCTTCACCGCCATGGCGTTCATAGGCTTCAAAGCGGATCTCTTCAACGCCGATTTCTGGGGAACCGGCGGGGCCTTCCAGTTCGGTTCGGTGCTGGAGCAGGTGAGAAGCACCATGATGGTGACCCTGTGGGTCTTCATCGGCGTGGAGGGCGCCGTGGTGCTCTCGGGACGGGCCGCCAGGAAGACCGACGTGGGCAAGGCCACGGTGATAGGCCTTCTTGGCACCCTGGTGCTGTACGTGATCATATCCCTGGCGTCGCTTGGCATAATGCCCCGGGAGGAGCTGATCGCCCTCAAGAACCCAAGCACCGCCTACATCCTGGAGAAGCTGGTGGGAAGCGGCGGGGCGGCCATCATCAACCTGGGGCTCATAGTGTCCCTGTCCGGGGCCACCCTGGGCTGGACGCTGCTGGCGGCGGAGATACCCTACGTGGCGGCGGAGGACGAGGTGTTCCCCTACTTCTTCTCCTGGGAGAACAACAACGGAGCCCCCGCCAGCTCCCTTTGGATCACAAACGGCCTTGTGCAGCTGTTCCTCATCATAACCCTGGTCTCCGAGAGCACCTATCAGGCCCTTTATACCGTGGCAAGCGCCGCCATCCTGGTGCCATACATCTTCAGCGCCCTGTACCTGCTTAAGCTGGCCAGCACCGGCGAGGGCTACGTAAGAAGGGAGTCCACCGCCTTCGACTTCGCCATGGGGCTTGTGGCGTCCCTTTACTCCATATGGCTCCTCTACGGGGCAGGGCTTCAGTACCTGCTCATGTGCGCGATCCTCTACGCCCCCGGCGCCATATTCTACTGGCAGGCCAAGAGGGAAAACGACGAGAAGGCCTTCGGAACCTTCGAGACCGTGGTGCTGATCATCCTATGCCTTGCCGCCATAGCGGCCATCGTGCTGATGGCCCTTGGGATCATCAAACCGCTGTAGCGGATTGCCGATGAAAACACAAACAAACTCCCCGGGGCCCCTAGAGGGCCCCTTTTTTCAGCCTCCCACAGCTTCTTTCACACCCCTTGCAGCCAAACAAAACACCAAGGGACAGGGCAAGGCTTAGGAGCAACGGCCTCATCGCCGGGGGTCAGTTGCCAAAAATCTAAACGGGTTTTAGAATAAAGGCAGCCTGTATCATGAACCGATTGACAATAGCGGTTTATTTGGTAAGGTAATGGTCGTGGGCTTATAGGGGAACAAAACCTTATAAAGACCCGATAATTTTAAGTAAGGAGGAATAAAATTGAAGCCCTCACCCCTCAAAGTAACATCGGAAATAGGGCGCCTTCGCTCGGTTCTTTTGCACCGTCCGGGCAAGGAGGTTGAAAACCTCACGCCGGACCTCATGGCCCGCCTGCTCTTCGACGACATCCCCTACCTCAAGATAGCCCAGGAGGAGCACGACGCCTTCGCCAAGGTGCTCAAGGACAACGGCGCGGAGGTGCTGTACCTGGAGGACCTGGCGGCGGAGGCCCTGGCGGACCGGTCCGTAAGGGAGTCCTTCATCGACGAGTACCTGAAGGAAGCGAAGATCCCCGGAGACGGCACCAGAGAGATGCTTAGGGAGTTCTTCCTCTCCATGGACGTGAAGGCCATGGTGGCCCAGACCATGGCGGGGGTGCGACGAACCGAGCTCCCCAGGGAGGAGCTCAAGTTTTTGTCCCTGGCTGACAGGTTGGACACCGACAATCCCCTGGTGGTGGATCCCATGCCCAACCTCTACTTCACCAGGGATCCCTTCGCCACCATCGGCACCGGCATCACGTTGAACCACATGCGCACCGAGACCCGTAACCGGGAGACCTTGTACGCCAAGTACATCTTCCAGCACCACCCCCGTTTCAAGGACTGCGACGTTCCCTTCTGGTACGACAGGACCGAGACCACTTCCATCGAGGGCGGCGACGAGCTGGTGTTAAGCCCCTCCGTCCTCGCCATAGGCATATCCGAGAGGACCGACGCCGCTTCCGTGGAGAAGCTGGCGAGGAAGCTCTTCAGCGACGAGCGCAGCACCTACAAGCAGGTGCTTGCCTTCAACATACCCAAGAAGAGGGCGTTCATGCACCTGGACACCGTGTTCACCATGGTGGACCGGGACAAGTTCACAATCCATCCCGAAATCGAGGGCCCGCTGCAGGTGTTCTCCATCACCCCCAACAGCAGCGGCATTCACATAGAGGAGGAACGCTCCACCCTGGAGACCATTCTCGCCAAGGCCTTGGGGCTCGACAAGGTCACCCTCATCCGCTGCGCCGGCGGAGACCCCATCGACGCCCCCAGGGAGCAGTGGAACGACGGGTCCAACACCCTGGCCATCGCCCCCGGCGAAGTGGTGGTCTACTCCAGGAACTACGTCACCAACCAGATCCTCCAGGACCACGGCATCGTCACCCACATAGTCCCCAGCTCCGAGCTCTCCAGGGGCCGGGGAGGCCCCAGGTGCATGAGCATGCCCCTGGTCAGGGAGGACATATAGGCAAAGGCACAGCCTTCAACCACAGGGGGGCCCTTGGGGCTCCCCTGGGCTTTGTGAAATAAAAATATAAATAAAGAAATCTTAAACAAAGGGAAAGGTGATAAAAATGTCCGAGAAGAAGTTGGGCCTGTTCTCCCTGGTGGCCCTGGTCATAGGCTCCATGATAGGGGCAGGGGTCTTCTCTCTGCCCTCCGACATAGCGCGAAACGCGGGCCCCGGGGCCATCGCCCTTGGGTGGCTCATAACCGGAATAGGCATGATAGCCCTGGCCCTCACCTACCAGAGCCTGGCCAACCGCAAGCCCGAATTGGACGGCGGCATCTACAGCTACGCCAAGGCTGGCTTCGGGGACTTCATAGGCTTCAACTCCGCCTGGGGCTATTGGCTCAGCGCGTGGCTTGGCAACGTGGCCTTCCTGGTGCTCCTCTTCGAGGCCATCGCCTACTTCATCCCCGCCTTCGGCAACAAGACCATGGCGGTGGCGGGAGCCTCGGTGATCCTCTGGGGGATCCACTTCCTGGTGCTCCGGGGAGTTAGGGACGCCGCCATAGTGAACCTCATCACCACCGTGGGTAAGCTGGTGCCCATAATCCTCTTCGCCCTGATGGCGGTGTTTGGCTTCAAGGCAGACGTCTTCAACGCGGACTTCTGGGCTACCGGCGGCGCCCTGGACTGGGGCAAGGTGCTTGAGCAGGTACGCAGCACCATGATGGTGACGCTGTGGGTCTTCATCGGCGTTGAGGGTGCGGTGGTGCTCTCCGGACGGGCGGAGAAGAAGTCCGACGTGGGCAAGGCCACGGTGATAGGGCTTCTCGGTACCCTGGCCCTGTACGTGGTGATCTCCCTGGCATCCCTTGGCGTCATGCCCCGGGAGGAGCTCATCAAGCTCCAGAACCCCACCACCGCCTACATCCTGGAGAGGATGGTCGGCAGCTGGGGCGCCACCATCATCAACCTGGGACTCATCATATCCCTCTCGGGAGCTACCCTTGGATGGACCATGCTGGCGGCGGAGATCCCCTACGTGGCCGCCAAGGACAAGGTGCTCCCCTCCTTCTTCGCCAAGGAGAACGAGAACAAGTCCCCGGTGAGCTCCCTTTGGATCACCAACGGGCTGATACAGCTCTTCCTCCTCATAACCCTGGTGTCCGAGAGCACCTATCAGGCCCTCTACACCATCGCCACCGCGGCTATCCTGGTTCCGTACCTCTTCAGCGCCCTGTACCAGCTTAAGCTCTCCATGACCGGCGAGGGGTACGGCCAGGGCGAGTCCAAGGGCTTCGAGCTCTTCATAAGCCTGGTGGCCTCGGTCTACGCCCTGTGGCTCATCTACGCCGCGGGCCTTGAGTACCTGCTCATGTGCGCAATCCTCTACGCCCCCGGCGCGGCCTTCTACTGGAAGGCCAAGAGGGAGAACAACGCCAAGGCCTTCGGCACCATGGAGACGGTGCTGCTACTTGGACTCTGCGCCGCCGCGGCTACCGCCGTCTACCTCATGGCCAAGGGCGTCATAAGCCCACTCTAAACCAAGACCGTTCCCAAAGGCAACACATACGAAAGGGGCCCCCGAACTTGGGGGCCCCTCATCTTTTTTATTTAGGGTTAGGAGATTAAAGGACCACGTTGGCCCCGTTCTCCCCGGCCTTGACATCCCCCTTGAAGAGGGTTACCTTGTCGGATCCTTTTACGTTGGTGAACACCACTGGCGTCACTATGGAAGGCGCCTTGGCGGATATGACCTTTAGGTCCGCCTCGATCAGCGGCTGCCCCTTCTTCACCTCATCCCCCTGGGACACCAGGGCCTTAAAGCCCTCGCCGTTCAGCTTCACCGTGTCGATTCCAACGTGAACTAGCACCTCAAGGCCGTCCACGGAGGTTATGCCCACCGCGTGCATGGTGGGGAACACAAGCGTTACCTTGCCGTCCACCGGGGAGACCACCAGTCCGTCGGTGGGAATGACCGCAAAGCCCTCGCCCACCATCCTCTCGCTGAAGGTCTTGTCAGGAACCTCCGACAGGTCCACCACCTTGCCGGACATGGGGGACGCCACCTTGACCCTCCGACCATCGCTGCGGCCCGCTATGTGCAGTATCTCCTCCTTGATGGCCTCCGACGCGGTGCCGAAGATGGCCTGGAAGTTGCGGTCCACCTGCATCACCCCTGTGGCCCCAAGGGCCTTAAGGGCCTCCTTGTCCACCGCCTTGGGGTCCTTGACGGATATCCTGAGCCTGGTTATGCAGGCGTCCAGCCTCTCGAGGTTTCCAGCTCCACCCAGGGCCTCCAGGATCTTGGCGGCAAGCTCGGTGGGGGCCTTGGAGGAGGAACCGTTGGAATCCATGGGAGCGTCCTCCCTGCCGGGGGTCTTGAGGTCAAGCAAGCGGATGAAGAAAGTGAAGATCACGTAGTAGGCCACGGCGAAACAGAGCCCCAGAAGCACCGCGATCCACCACTTCTCCCTGCCGGGCAGGATGCCGAAGAGGACGAAGTCTATGGCGCCTCCGGAGAAGGTGTAGCCCAGGTGCACCTTGAAGATGTAGAGCAAGAGGAAGGAGAGCCCGTCAAGCGCCGCGTGGATGAGGTAGAGCAGAGGAGAGGCGAAGAGGAAGGCGAACTCGATGGGCTCAGTGATGCCGGTGAGGAAGGACGTCAAAGCCGCGGAAGCCAGAAGCCCCGCCACCATCTTCTTGTTCTCCGGCTTGGCGTTGTGGTACATGGCCAGCGCCGCGGCGGGAAGGCCGAACATCATTATGGGGAACTCGCCCCCCAGGAAGAAGCCCGCCGTAAGGGGCACCCCGTCCTTAAGCTGGGCGAAGAATATCTTAAGGTCCCCGTGGACGATCTCCCCCGCCAGGGTCTTGTACTGGCCGAACTCGAACCAGAAGGGGGCGTAGAAGATGTGGTGGAGCCCAAAGGGTATGAGAAGCCGCTTGATCATGCCGAAGAGGAACACCGCCAGGGGCATGGCGGAGCCCATTATGGCGTTGGAGAAGCTGTTAAGCCCCTTCTGGGCGAAGGGCCATAGGAAGAACATGGCCACTCCCAGGAGGAAACCCGCGAAGGCGCTGGCTATGGGGACGAAGCGCTTGCCCGCGAAGAACCCCAGGAACTGGGGCAGTTCTATCTTGTAGAACCTCTCGTAGCACCAGGCCCCCACGAGGCCGCATATTATGCCTCCGAAAACCCCGGTCTGAAGGGTCGGTATGCCCACCACCAGGGCATAGGAGGGGTTGCCGCCCTTGAGCACCATGTCCACCGTAAAACCTCCCACGGCGCTCATGGTGGCGTTCATGACAAGGTAGCACACTATGGACGCCAATGCCGCCACGCCGGATAGCCCCGCAAGGCCCACCGCCACGCCCACCGCGAAGAGAAGCGCCAGGTTGTCGAACACCACTCCGCCGGCGGATGCCATCATGGTGGCCAGCTTGCTCCACCCGGGCCCCGACAGGAACGGGGCCACCTCAAGGACCGTTGGGCTCTTGAGGCTGAACCCCACCGCCAGGAGGAACCCCGCGGCGGGAAGGATGGCCACCGGCAGCATGAGGGCCTGCCCTATCCGCTGAAGCTTACCGAAGAAACCCTTTAACACTTCACATCCCCCCAAATAAGGATATAAAAAAGGGCATGAGCGAAACAGTGCCTTGTGTGGCACCGCCTCGCTCATGCCCGAAAAGCCGGTAACACGCGATAACGGAGCTTGATATGCCCGACTATTTGCTATGTTCTGTGGAATTATATAGCCGGTGTATGTGGATGGTCAAGTAGACCACCTCCGCCTTGGGCACCGGCTTGCTAAGGGCGTTCTGAAGGAATAGGCACAGCTTGGCGGCTATGCCGTAGGGGATCGGGTGTTCCCTGCGCATCACGTCCTCCATGACGTCCATGGGGTCCCCGTCCATTGAGGCCTCTATGCGGTCTATGGAGAAGCTCAGGTGTCTTATGAGCCTCATGTACTGGGGGGACTTGCGGTTAAGGGGGAAGCCCAGGGACTCCTCGGTTATGCGTATCATCTGGGAGATTATGTGGTTCTTCCTGGAGACCTGGCTTAGGCTCTCGCCTCCCATGGCGCTGTGCACGTGAAGGGCCACGAAGGCGGACTCGTCGTCCGGCATGGGAAGGTCTATCTCCTCGGAGAGCCAGCGGATCATTGCCTGGGCGGCGGCGTACTCCTTTGGATACAGCACCTCAACCTCCCTTAGGAACGGGTTCTTGACCGCTATGCCCTCCCTAAGGCGTTTTACCGCGAAGAACAGGTGGTCCGTGAGGCTCCAGTGGATCCTCTCCCCCAGGGTGGCCCCCAATAGGTCCTCCATCATGGCTATCCCCTGGGTCACCAGGGCCGCGAAGGCCTGGTCCACCTCCTGAAGCACCTTGGCGTACCGTATCCGCTCCCCGGGGTCCTTGAGTACGAACACCTTCTCCGCCTGGTCCTCGTCCACCGGGTCTCCTACGCGCTTTCCAAACCCAAGGCCGCATCCCACCAGCACCGCCTCGTATCCCGAACGGTGCAGGGCTATCACCACGTTGTTGTTGAGCACCTTCTGGACCTTGAGCATCCTATCAGCCCCCAAGGGGGAGTCGTTCCCTTTTCACAGCGCCGCCGCACACGCCGCCCTGCCAAAATCCCGCAAGGCCTTTAGCAGCGGCCCCACTGATAATATATAATTAATGCCTAACGGTCAAAGGGACCCGCCCCGTAAGTGGGGCAGGTCCCACCTCCTAAGGGCCTTTAAACCCCCAGGAAGCCCGCGGCGGGCCGTTTCACAGCCCCAGCATCAGCTTGGCGGTGGAGAAGTATATGAGCAAGCCGGTTATGTCCACTATGGTGGTAAGCGCGGGGCTCGCCACCACCGCGGGATCCTGTCCCATGCGGTGTGCCAGCATCGGGAGCACCGCCCCCACCAGGGTGGCGCTCACCACCTGGATGGCCAGGGCCAGGGCTATGGCCATGGCTATGTTAAAAAGGGAGAACCCGTCGGGTATGGTGCTCCCCTGGGACAGGTACATGACCTTGGCCCAGGATATGACCCCCAGGACCCCCGCCAGCATCAGGGATATCTTGAACTCCTTGAAAAGCACCTTGAAGCAGTCCTCGTAGGTTATCTCCCCAAGGGCCAGGGCCCGGACCACCACCGTGGCGGCCTGGCTTCCGGTGTTGCCGCCGGTGTCCGCCACCATGGGCATGTAAAGGGCCAGTATCATGAGGCTCATGAGGGTGGACTCGAAGGAATGGATGATAATACCCGACACGAAGCCCAAGGCCGCCAGGGCCACGATCCAGGCGGCCCGGTTCTTGAAGTGCACCCACGCGGGGGTCTTGAGGTACGGCATCTCCCCGTGGGCGCCCCCTATGGCCATGAGCTTCTCTATGTCCTCGGTCTGCTCCTGGGTTATTATGTCCAGCGCGTCGTCGTGGGTGATTATCCCCACCATCACGTCATCGTAGTTCAGAACCGGCAGGGCTATGAGGTCGTACTTCTGTATCTTCCTGGCCGCCTCTTCCTGGTCGTCGTCCACCCTAACGAATATGGGGTCCTTCTTCATGAAATCCCTCACCCTGGCGTCCTTGGGGGCCAGGATGAGCTCCCTGAGGGACACGAACCCCTGCAGGCGGTGCTGGTCATCCACCACGTAGGTGTAGTAGATGGTCTCGCTGTCCGGGGCTATCTCCCTTAGGTGCTCTATGGCCTCCTGTGCGGTCATGTGGGGCGATATGGTGGCGTAGTCGGAGGTCATGACCGCCCCTGCGGTGCCCTCCTCGTAGGCCGCAAGGCGCCTTATGTCCTCCCGCTCCGCCTGGGCCAGGGCCGGAAGCAGCGCCGTCTGGCTCTCCTCCGGCAGGGCCTTGAACAGGTCCGCCCGGTCGTCGGGGGACATCTCCACCAACAGCGCCACCTTCTCGTCCCTCTCAAGGGACTGGAAGACCTTAAGCTGCATGTCCTCGTCCAGGTGGCTGAAGATCTCACCCATTCGGGACACGTCAAGGCCTCGGAGTATGCCGAAGGCCTCCTCAAAGGGAAGCTCCGACAGGTACTCCGCCACCGCCGCCGGGTGGGCCTCTTTTATAACCGTGAGAAACTGATTGGGATTCCTATCGAGGAAAGAAGCGATGTCGTCGATCCTCTCCAAAGTCTTGGCCTCAGCCCTTCCCATTGGAAACACCTCCTGTCCCCCGGTTCCGGGGGAACCCAAAGGCCCATGGGACAGGGTGGAGCAGGCTCAAGCCCCTCGGAGCTTAAAGGCCAAGCCCCCTGAACCCAGGGAACGCGGGAATCCCGGACCGGGATATGTGGTTTTGGAATGGAAACTTGTTGCATAAGGGCACGCAGGATCTACTACTGGGATCTTCCATACCCCACCGGGACCTCCTTTCCCTGGTTCTGATGCTCGATGGCCCTCAAACTTCTTGAGGGCACGATTTTTCATTATACCCAAAGACGCGTCAGGGTCAATGGGATTTTTGAGGCGTGTGTGCCCGGCCAGTGATTATAAGGGGACAGATAAAATGTCATCATAAGAAAGGATGGCGTTTTCTTGGGTTAAGAAGAAATCAAGGCAAATACATGTCACGGAGCAGCTGCTTGAAGGGAAGATCTCGGTGAGTCAAGCATCCAACCTCGCTTAGACCTCCACAAGCTTCGCGGCGAAACTTGCCGCAAGCAGGGAGCTCGGGCGGCTCGGCACCGTCCTGAAGCTGTTCCTTGGAACCGGATTGACGCTGCTTCCCCTTGCCCTGTTATATCAAGCCTTTTAAAAAAACACTATAATTTCCTCACGTTCGGATCTTCATGAAATGTTCCAGGGGAGGTGTCGACATGAGGTTCAGGTTTGTTTCCGCGTTTTTCCTGCCGTTTCTTCTTTCCATGGCTTTGCTTTTTCCCTCTGCTGGCGCAGCTGCAGCGGCCGCGGTGGAATACTGGCACGTTCCGACGTTCTATTCCACCGTTGCCGAGGCGGAAGGCGCGATCCGGAACATGCAGGACAAGTTCGTGGGGTGGGAAGGGATTCCTCTTCAGCGAATCGAGATCGACCCAAGCGGGCTCCGGACCTTCGGAGCCATGGACTACACCAACACGAGGCAGCAGTGGGTCTATACCGGCCTGGGACTGACGGGAGGCTACTATCAGCCGGTGGTGGAGCCGGTCCACGAAGAGGAAACGACTGTGGTCCAGCTCGGGAAGGTCAAAACCATGCGCCTGATGAACTACCCGGATCTCGACAAGGAATACAAGTGGGGCGTGTCCATGCTGGTGGAATCCCCCGGAGGGTACGACATCAAAACGTTCCGGACGCCTACCCGCGCTTATGCGGAGACCCTGTACAACGCCCTTCTTTCCCTGGCGGTTGCCGCCGGAGCTTCAGTGGAGCTGCCCCGGATCGGAGCAAAGTTCGAAAACATCACGGAAAAGGATCTGGAATCGAAGGCCTTCAAAGAGCTTGAGCTGAAGGAGCCGAGGGGCATGAAGCTAACCTGGCTGGTCCAGGAAAGCCCCGCAGCGGCAGCGGGGTTGCGGGAAGGCGATGTGATCGTCCAATGCAACGACACCCCAATCGAGAACACAGAGCAGTTTTTTCGGGACGTCCTGGGTAAGTACCCCTCTTACACCTTCAAGGTCCTGAGGAAGGACGGAACGGTTTCCAGGTTTGTGGAGCCTCTGCCGGTGGAAAAGCTTCCAAAGGTTCCGCCGTCTCTGAGCTTCGCTTTCTCAAGCCCGGCAGGCATTCCCGCCGCGCCGCAGGCCCCCGTGAGGCTCGGTTTTTCCCTGCGGCTTCCGAACGATGAGGAACTTAAGGCGATGAAAGGAAAAACCGGGGCCGTTGTCTCATCGCTCACCGCAGGGGGAGTGGCGGAAGCGGCCAAGCTGAAGGTCGGAGACATCCTGCTGGAATGCAACGGAAAACCCATTCCAAGCCCCGAGGGGCTGGCCCCGCTGCTGGTGCGCGGCGAAAACGTCTTCTCCGTCCTTCGGGGCAGAGAGGTCCTGCAGATCAAGGTAACTCCCGAGGTGAGCTACTGAAAGGCGAATGGGATGGGATGCATCAGGCCCCCATCCCCTTCGCCTTTTCCCGATTTCGAAAGCTTCAGCTGTTTTTCTTTACCTCCAGCGACAGCTGTTTGAAGGGAAGATCACGGTGAGTCAAGCATCTTACCTCTTTGGGTTGAGCTAAGCGCCATGTAAAGAGGCTTAAGGGGAAGGTAAGGGAAGGCGTAACATGCCGGAGGTTAATGGGGCAATGCGCATAAGGGCGCACGCACGAAAAAGCCCCCTCCCTTACGGGAGGGGGCTTGATTGTTCTGGCTCCTCGGCCAGGACTTGAACCTGGAACCTAGTGGTTAACAGCCACCCGCTCTGCCGATTGAGCTACCGAGGAACGCGCCTTTATATAACACAAAATTGGGCGAAAAGCTGGAGGCGGCACCCGGATTCGAACCGGGGAATAAAGGATTTGCAGTCCTCTGCCTTACCACTTGGCTATGCCGCCCAATTCTAACTCCAAAAGATGGAGCGGAAGACGGGATTTGAACCCGCGACCCCAACCTTGGCAAGGTTGTGCTCTACCCCTGAGCTACTTCCGCCCGCAAGACGAACCCTTAAGTGGTGGCGGGACCCAGAATTGAACTGGGGACACACGGATTTTCAGTCCGTTGCTCTACCAACTGAGCTATCCCGCCGACACCAAACGTCCGAAAAAGATGGCGGGGCTGACGGGACTTGAACCCGCGGCCTCCGGCGTGACAGGCCGGCGCTCTAACCGTACTGAGCTACAACCCCACCTCTAACCTGGCTGTGTCATTGTTCTCATGGTGGGCGGAATAGGGTTCGAACCTACGACCCCCTGCTTGTAAGGCAGGTGCTCTCCCACTGAGCTATCCGCCCCGATCAGCACGAGAGGAAGTATAGCAAGGGTCCCAAAAACTGTCAACACCCGAATTGCCTCACGTAAAATCTAAACGAAAAGGGAACGTTGCCTCACCTAAGAATCCAAACGAAATATGATCCCCT
>JAOACP010000040.1 GCA_026417795.1 Thermanaerothrix sp. | reverse complement strand
ATTCCGTTACGGCGATGGTGAGGATCGCCTTAGCTTAAACGCCGGCAGTTAAGGGTTTTTCTAGGTCCTAGAAAGGGCGGGAGGGGAGAATCCCCTCCCGCCCTTAAGCGTCTCGAAAGGCAAAGGCTCACCCCTGGCGGCCCTCACACATCACCCCTCTCCAGAGATCCTTGGGGGCTACCTCATGTCCCTGCCCTTAAGGGCGAACCAGAGGGTTCCTAAGAGGCCGAAAAAACCGGCGGATGCGAAGTTGAACAAAGGGGAAACCGCAAAGAGGGCGGGGGAGGCGAAGGCGGCCAGGGAAACTATGACGTCCCGCAAAAGGTAGTAGGCTCCGAAGGCGGCGCCCTTGGCCCCCTCGGGGGCCAGGTCCATGATGAGGGCCTTCCTGGTGGGCTCCCCGAACTCCTTAAGACCTCTTATGACAAAGGCAAAGGCAAAGGGCCAGAATCCCCTACAAAAAGGCAAAATCAACGGGAAGGCGGTAAAGAAACAAAAGGTGATGAGCACGAAGGGCTTCTTGCCGTGCCGGTCCGCCATGGCGGCAACGGGAATGTAGACCAAGAGGGCCACCACCATCTCAATGGCGGTGAGCAGGCCGAACTCAAGCGCCGATACCCCTCTTGACATGGCCCAAAGCACCACAAAGGGGTAGGGGATCTGCTCCGCGAACCTTATCAAAACGTCGGATATGAGGAGGATCCTAAGATCCCCGCGGATAAGGGACAGGGACCTTCGAAACCCCATATCCTCACCCCCCACCCCCCCAACGTCCGGCACGGCCTTCCAAAGGAAGCCCACCGACAACAGCCCCATCACCGCCGCCGCAGCCAGGGCGGTCCTTATCCCCTCCACATCCCCCATGCGGGATATGAGATACCCCCCTATTATGGGCCCAAGGGCCATGGGGATGCGCCTTATCAGGGAGTGCATCGAAACCCCCATCACCCTCTTGGACTTGGGCACCGACCGGCTTATAAGATCCATCATGGCAGGGAGCGTCACTGCGGTCCAGGAGATGAAGAACACCGCCCCCAGGAGAACCCCCCACCAGGTCCCAAGCCATATGACCAGCAGATACCCCAGCACCGCCCATAGGGAGAACAGGATGAGCGCCCGCTTGGGTCCCAGGCGGTGGCTTACGATACCCCCAGGCAGGGAGTACAGGGCGGACAGGAGGTTGTCCATGCCGTTAAGAAACCCCACGGACCAAAGGGACCCCCCAAGGGCCATGAGGTACACCGGCAGGAACCGCTCGGACATCTTCTCCCCCATGCCCATGAGTATCACCATCACCAACGCGGCGCCGGTGGACCTGTTTATGGCAAGAAACCTCAGAAGCTTGGACAAATACAGCACCCCCCGTTATCAACCCACGGCAGTCCGTTTCGACCATGGTTAATGGCTCATAATAACAACGGCGGCATAGAAGTTCATGTTTTATCAATTAAACCAAGCCATTGCCATTAGAAAGCTCACGCCACGCCCCGTGGCCGCCACAAAAAAGTAAGCCCCAACCGTGAGGCTGGGGCCGCATATTGGTTAACTGGTTAAGCAAACACCAAGTCCCGGCGAACCAACCCGAAGAGGGTCAAAGGCCCTAGGATATCCGCCCGAACCTGGAGGCTCCTCCCAGCTCCTCCTCTATCTCAAGGAGCCGGTTGTACTTGGCGATGCGCTCGCTCCTGCAGGCGGAGCCGGTCTTGATCTGGCCGCCCCCCATGGCCACCGCGAAGTCCGCCATGAAGGTGTCCTCGGTCTCCCCGGACCTGTGGGATATGACGTAGCCCCAGCCGGCCCTGCGGCAGAGCTCTATGGTCTCTATGGTCTCGGTGACGGTGCCTATCTGGTTGAGCTTTATGAGGACCGCGTTGGCCGCCTTGGCCTTGATCCCACGGCGGACGAAGTCCGGGTTGGTGACGAAGAGGTCGTCCCCCACGATCTGAACCCGGTCCCCCATCTTGGCGGTCATCTTTGCAAAGCCGTCCCAGTCGTTCTCGTTGAGCCCGTCCTCTATGGAGGCTATGGGGTAGGCGGAGCACCACCGGTGGAAAAGGTCTATCATCTCGTCGGTGCTCTTACGCCCCTGACCGGACTTGGCCAGGTTGTAGGAGCCGTCCTCGAAGAAGCTGCTGGCCGCGGGGTCCAGGGCGAGGAATATGTCCTTACCAGGCTCGTAGCCCGCGGCCTTTATGGCCTCCACGATCACGTCGCAGGCCTCCTCGTTGCTCTTGAGGTCCGGAGCGAAACCGCCCTCGTCGCCAACCCCCACCGCATAGCCCTTCTTCTTGAGGATGCCCTTAAGGGCGTGGAAGGTCTCAGCTCCCATCCTCAAGGCCTCCCGGAAGGAGGGGGCCCCCAATGGGAACACCATGAACTCCTGGAAGTCCACGCTGTTCTCCGCGTGCTTGCCACCGTTGAGGATGTTCATCATGGGCACCGGCAGGGTCCTGGCGGCGGGACCACCGAGGTAAGCGTAAAGCGGAAGGTCGCAGTACTCCGCCGCCGCCTTGGCGGCGGCCATGGAGACCCCAAGGATGGCGTTGGCGCCCAGCTTGCCTTTGTTGGGGGTGCCGTCCAGCTCTATCATGGCCCGGTCGATGGCGGTCTGCTCCCGGCAGTCCATGCCTATCACCGCGGGGGCTATCACTTCGTTGACGTTCTGAACCGCCTGTAGAACCCCCTTGCCGCCGTAGCGGCCCTTGTCCCCGTCCCGAAGCTCCACCGCCTCGTTCTCCCCAGTAGAGGCCCCGGAAGGCACCGACGCGTCCACCCTTATGCCGCACTCCAGCTCCAGCTTGACCCTCACGGTTGGGTTGCCCCGGGAGTCAAGTATCTCCAATGCCCTGACGTTGGTTATGATAGCGCTCATGTGAGATCATCCCTCCTGATCTTGGCCTGGCTCTCTCTTGCTCAGCAAACGGGCTCTCTGGTAAAGGCCTCTTAGTTCACCCCATGGGGCGACCCTAAAAATATAGTACATGAAGGGGATTTTTAAAAGTCTTTAACCATCTTCTCATCCCCTACGGCGGCCCACAACGGGCGGCCTACGCGGAGGACGGGCGGCACGAAAAAGGCGGGGGCCCCAAGGCCCCCGCCTGGATGGCATCCAGCCCCTTTAAGGCTTAGAGGAAGACCCCCCGCATCTTGACGGCGTCGGCAACCCTCTTGATGGCCACCATGAAGGCTCCCTTCCGCATGGGCACGTTGTGCTCCTTGCTGTAGTTCCACACCCTCCAGAAGTTGTCCGCCATGAGGGTGAGGAGCCGCTGGTTGTACTCCTCCTCGGTCCAGAAGAAGCCCATGAGGTCCTGGACCCACTCGAAGTAGGAGCCCACCACGCCGCCGGCGTTGGCCAGGAAGTCGGGGACCACGATGACGTCCTTGGGAAGCGCCGCGTCCCCCTCGGGGGTGACCGGGCCGTTGGCGCCCTCGACTATGAACTTGGCCTTGATCTTGTGGGCGTTGTCGCCGTGGATGGCGCCCTCAAGGGCGCAGGGGCAGAGCACGTCGGCGTTGAGGTAGAGGATGTCCTCGCCGGGCATCTTCTGAAGCCCCGGCTGGTCGTAACCCTCAAGCAGGTGCTTGGGGTGGTTGGTCACGTGGTCGAAGGCCTTCTGGACGTCGATACCCTCGGGGCAGTAGTAACCGCCGGTGATGTCGCTTATGGCCACCACCTTGGCGCCCATCTCCACCAGGGTGAGGGCGCAGTAGGTGCCCACGTTGCCGAAGCCCTGGATGATGGCGGTGGAGCCCTTCACGTCCCTGCCGGCGGCCTTCAGGACCTCACGCACGCAGGTGGCCACGCCCCGACCGGTGGCCTGGGTACGACCCTTGGAACCCCAGAGGGAAACGGGCTTGCCGGTGAAGATGGCGGGCTCCAGCCGGTTCCTCATCTTGCTGATGGTGTCCATGAGCCACACCATCTCCTGACCGCCGGTGTTCACGTCCGGGGCGGGCACGTCGGTCCAAGCCCCCACCAGGGGCTCTATGCGGGCCGCAAAGGTGCGGGTGATGCGCTCCTTCTCAGCGGTGGAGAGCTCCAGGGGGTTGCAGGCAACGCCGCCCTTGCCGCCGCCGTAAGGGATTCCCGCCAAAGAGCACTTCCAGGCCATGAGGCAGGCCAAAGCCTCGCACTCCTCAAGGGTCACGTCGGGATGGAACCTAAGGCCTCCCTTGGCAGGCCCAAGGGCGGTGGAGTACTGCACCCGGTAACCCTCGAACACCTTGACGGTGCCGTCGTCCATGGTGACCGGGATGGAGACGCAAAGCTTCCGCTCCGCCCTGCTCAGTATCTCGATGAGCCCATCGTCCAGCCCCATCTCCTCGGCGGCGGCGTAGAAGTTCTTGAGGGCCGTGTCGAGCAATACGTTGCTGGAAGTCCTCTTTGTAACAGCCATTCCGAATCCCTCCTTGTTTTTTTAGGCCTAAGGCCATGAAGGAACCCAACCTGAAAGGTTTGTGAACTAATCTCACAAACCACGGGGATATTCTATTCCAACCTAACTGTTCCGTAAAGAGTCGAACGGGACTGATTTTTTAGAAAAAATACGAACACATTCTAAATACGAATAACATCTTTAAGCTAAATCGTCACATCGATCCAACGAAGAGGAACTCCAAAGGCCCAGGGCCCTCATGAGACTCTCCATGTCCTCCATCAGCGGAGCGGTGAAGGACGCTCCCTTCAGGTTCCCCAGGGAAGCTTCCTCCGGCAGGGCCATGAACCGGCAATGAAGCATGGGGCGCTTAACATCCTTGAGCTTCACGCCGTAGACCGGATCCCCCACTATGGGAAGCCCCGCGTGGGCAAGATGCACCCTGGCCTGGTGCTTCCGGCCGGTGACCAGTTTGACCTCCACCAACGAGTACCCGCCGGAGGTGCAAATAGGCCTTACCATAGACAAAGCATCCCTACCCTCCCCCGACACCACCACGGGCCCCCCATGGGGGTCATGAAGGGGGGCGTCTATCCTCAAAGGCCCGCCGCAGCGGCCCTTCACCACCGCCCAGTAGACCTTAAGGATGAGGGATTCCCGGAACATGCGGTGGAGCTCCCGGGCAAAGACCTTGGCAAGGGGCACCAGCACAAGCCCGG
The DNA here is from genome assembly GCA_026417795.1 of Thermanaerothrix sp. Classification (NCBI taxonomy): domain Bacteria; kingdom Bacillati; phylum Chloroflexota; class Anaerolineae; order Anaerolineales; family Anaerolineaceae; genus Thermanaerothrix; species Thermanaerothrix sp. The sequence continues at coordinate 7,464 of JAOACP010000040.1, read as the reverse complement.
AGGTGTTGACGTCAAGCCTGTGGGCGGGTACCGGGCCGGTGCGGCCTATCAAGCGCCAGACCTCCTCCGGCAGGCTCTTTCCGCCACCCCTTCCCCCGGGCTGGCATATCCAGCCCGGGGGCTTGTTGGCCACCAAAAGCACCCGGTCCATGTATAAAACCCAGGATGGCAGGCCTCCGGACACATCCCCATCCCCGCAAGACGCCTCGGAACTTCGGCCCACGGGCTCGTCGTCCCAGGGCACCGTAAGCTCCTGACCGGATACAAGCCTCTCGGAGCACTGGACCTTCCTGCCGTCCAGCCGGACGTTACCCCGCCTTATGGCCCCCATCCTGAGCCCCATGCCCACCGAGGGCCACCAGTCCCGGATAAGCCTATCAAGCCTCCTTCCCTCCTCCTCCGGAGGGACCATGTACTTTCTCATCCCTGTTCTCCATCGCCAAAGGGAGCGGAAATCTCGCCGCTCCACACACGCCTCTGCAGGGCCTTGTGAAAGTCCGACACCACCTGGCCTTCCCTAAGGCCCGATATGCCCTCCCTGCAGCAGAAGACCTGGAAGTCCAGCTCGTCGGCGGCGGAAACTATCAACGCCTCCGGGGTGGAGGGAAGCACCGGGGAACCGAACTCCTTCTTGCCGTGGTGGCTCAGTATTATGTGCCCCAGGTGCAGCCTCAACACGTCCCTCAGACGATGCCTCTCCGCCAGCTCCTCGAACATGCAGTACCCCATGGCTATGTGGTCCAGCACCGTACCCTCCAGGGTGGCCTCCGGCAGGGGGCTCATGCGGTAGGCCCGAAGCTTCCCTATGTCGTGAAGCAGAGCTCCCCCCACCACCACGTCCCTGTCCGCCCGGTAGCACCCGCAAAGGGCCGCCGCCGCCTCCGCCACCGCCACGGTGTGCTCAAGAAGCCCAGACGCGTAGGCGTGGTGGTTCCCCACCGCGGCGGGGAAGGAGAAGAAGTCCCTCCTCAACTGACCTTGAAAAACCGACTCAAGGAAACTCCCCACCTCGTCCCCACAGGACCTCACCAAGATATCAAACCTCTCCTCCAGCTCCTCCTGTGGATACGGGGACCTTTGGACGAACCCATGAGGAGGGTACTTCTCCTGATCCACGATGTACACCTTGTCAGCGGTGGGCTGCAGGGCGTTCTTATACTCCTTCATGACCCCCACAACCCCCACCGACAGCCCCCGAAGGGAGGGGACGTCCTCCTCCTCAAGGGCTGCGCCCCTTGGATCCTCCCGAAGGTCCACCCACAAGCAGCTGCTCCAGGCCCTTACCTCCATGCTCCCCGTCTGGTCCATAAGGAAAAGGACCCGGTACCTCTTGCCGTTCTTGTCCAGCTTCACCTGCTCCTCCGCCACCGCGTATACCCCCTGGAACTTATCCTGGGGCTTCAAAGCCATGGCCTGAGCCACCGTCACCTTCCCATTGTCCTTATCCACCCACACACCCCCTAAAGATTAAAAACAAATTATACAAAACAAACCTTGAAGGTCCGGCCCCCATGGCTTAATCTTATGGAAAGTCAAAAAGGGGGTGTCCGGCCTGAGGTGGTTAACCGCTCCTCCCATAATATCCATCCCCATAATGGTCGTCATCTCCTTCATGGGGTCCGGTTCCTCGGAAAGCCTGCCCCTTCCCGTGTGGGCGGTGTTCCTGGTGTCCTACCTCGCCGCCACGGCGTGCTACGTGATGAGCTCAATGGGCGGAGGAGGACAGTTCTTCTGCAACCTCTCAGCCCAGGGGCTCCTTCTGGCCTTCGTCTCCCCCGCCGCGGGGGCGAGCCCGGTCCTGTCCTGGTTGGGGGTGGCGCTGGCCTCCGCGGGAATGGTGGGGATCCTAAGCTGCATGAGATCCCCCCAAAGCCCCCCCAAAGGGGCCCCCAACGAGGGACCCATAAGCATATCGGATCTACAATCGGAGCTCAAGTCGCTGGAGGAGAGCCTGGACATGGTCTCCAAGATGCCCCTGCCGGCCCTTTGGGGCAGGAATGGCGCCGTGGAGTCCGCCAACCGGGAGATGAAGCTTCTACTTGGCAAGGAGGACATCGAAGGAAGGCCCCTGGACGAGGTCATAAACCCAGGCCTCCACGAGCTGGACCTGGGCGGCACCGGATGGCTCATCTTCAGGAAGTCCACGGAAGGGGAGGACGTGGTGATCCTGGCCCCGAAGGGGGACGCCTCCGGATCTGACAGCTCCGAGTTCGTGGACCCCAAGACGGGGCTCTACTCGGACCGCTACGCCAGAAGGAGGGGAGATGAGGAGATAGAGCGGGCAAGGCGCTACCGCCGGTGGCTCTCCATGGCCCTCCTCAAGCTGGAGTTCGAGAACCTCACGTCAGGCCCCCTTCCCAAGTCCATGACCGAGGAGGCCTACATGAAGTTCGTAGGCGTCGTCAAGAAGACCATCAGGACCTCCGACATGGGCTTCCACCTCAATGATGGGTGCGTGCTGCTGATGCTCCCCGAAACCCCCTCTTCGGGGGCCAGAACCCTTTACGGCCGGATCAAGACGCAGGTGGAGAAAATAGTGGAAGAGGGAAGCGTAACACCCTTCAGGCTTAAACTCCTGGGGGGCTTCTCGTTCTACGGTGGTAACGGCACCACCTCCTACAGCCAGATGCTGGAGGAGGCCTACTCCAACCTGGCCCTCAACGAGGATTGAAGAGACAATCCTTAAAGTTCACAAACGATTCGGACTTCAGATGGTGTATCATTGTGCCCAAGGGGACCAAAGACCCCCAACGGTTGTCCGTTGCGGCCTTAATGGGTGAAACCCCATGAGGACCTTCACAAAAAGGACGAGGAGGGGATAGAGTTGTCCAGTTTCTTCGACGGCCTCTACAGCGGCAGGGTGGCGGACCTCCGGCCATCTCCCATCAGGGAGATGCTCCACCTGGTACGTAGGCCCGGGATCATATCCTTCGCGGGAGGCATGCCGGATCCAGAGGCCTTCCCGGTGGACCTCTTCTACGAGGCGGCGGGGATACTCAAAAGCCAGGGCAAGGACGTGCTTCAGTACGGAACCACCGAGGGGTACGGGCCCCTAAAGGACTTCCTGATCCAGTGGACCGCCCCCAGGATGGGGCGCCGCCTGGAGCACGATGAAATTCTCATAACCGCCGGCTCCTCCCAGGTCTCGGACCTTCTCTGCTGGGCCCTCATAGACCAGGACGACCTGATCCTCATGGAGGAACCCTCCTTCCTCGGGGTGTTCCTCAACATGCACAACCACGGGGCCAAGTTCCTTACCATTCCCTGCGACGACCAGGGGATGATGGTGGACCTCATACCCGAAAAGGTGGAGCGAGCCCAGCGGGAGGGCAAGAAGGTGAAGCTATGCTACACCATAGCCAACTTCCACAACCCCCTTGGCACCACCCTCTCCCTGGAGAGGCGCCGTAAACTCATCGAGTACGCCCACCGCTACGGCTTCGCCATCATGGAGGACGACCCCTACGGCTACGTAAGGTTCGAGGGGGAGCACCTGCCCACCCTCTTCTCCCTGGACGACCGGGGAGTGGTGGTCTACGCGGGCTCCTTCTCCAAGATACTGGCCCCCGGCACCAGGGTGGGATGGTGCTGCGGCAACCGGGACATAATCCGGAAGATGGCCATATTCAAGCAGGGGGTGGACGTGTGCACCAGCCTTGTGGCCCAGGCGCTGGTCTACGAGTACTGCCGGCTGGGGCACCTGGACTCCTTCCTTCCCAAGATAATAGAGCACTACAAGAAGAAGCGGGACGCCATGGAGGACGCCATGCGGGAGCACCTGCCCCTCGACCTGGTGCACTGGGTAAAGCCCGAGGGAGGCTACTTCTACTGGGTGAAGATGAAGGGGATAAACAGCGACGAGCTCTTCAAGCGAGCGGTGGACAACCAGGTGGCCTTCGTCCCCGGCAAGGCCTTCTACCCCAACCGGGACGGGGGCGAGAACGAGCTCAGGCTCTGCTACACCTTCGCATCCCCGGAGCAGACCCAGGAGGGCATGAGGCGCCTTGGAGAGGCCATGAGGGGGATGGCGGGTTGACCCATACCCCCCATGAAGACGTCATAGCCGCCGTTTCAACCCCCTGGGGAGAGGGCGGCATAGGGGTGATAAGGTTGTCCGGCAGGGGGAGCGCCCAGGTGGTGGATAAGGTCTTCAGGGGGCGCTCCCCCCTCTGCTCCACCCCCCCTTGGACCATGCGGCACGGACACCTGGTATCCGAAGGAGGGGTCCTGGACGAGGTCCTGGCGGTGCGCTTCGAGGCCCCCAGGAGCTACACCGGGGAGGACGCGGCGGAGGTTCACTGCCACGGGGGCATGATGGTGGTCCAACGGTGCCTGAGCGCCCTCATAGCCGCCGGGGCAAGGCTCGCGGAGCCGGGGGAGTTCACCAGACGGGCGGTCCAAAACGGCAGGATGGACCTCACCGCCGCCAGCGGCGTGCTGGGCATGATAAGGGGATACAGCGACGAGGCCTTAAGGGCCGCCTCAAGGTCCCTCACCGGAGCTACAAGGCGGGAGATGGATGAGCTGCTGAGCCGCCTCATATCCATAACCTCCCTTCCCGAGGCGGCATTGGACTACCCAGAGGAGGAACTGCCGGACCTGGACGTGGAACTTCTGCGGACCGAGCTCCTCAGTCTGGCCCAAGACCTCCGGGACCTGGCCTTAAGGGGGGAGGCCGGCATGGCCTTAAGCTGCGGCATACGGGCGGCCCTGGTGGGGCGACCAAACGTTGGCAAGTCCTCGCTGCTCAACAGGCTGGTGCGGGAAGCCAAGGCCATCGTAACCCCCATACCGGGCACCACAAGGGACCTGGTGGAGGCGGCGGTGATCCACCGGGGGGTCCCCCTCAAACTGGTGGACACCGCAGGCATAAGGGACTCCAACGACCCGGTGGAGATGTTGGGGATCCAAAGGGCCAAGGAAGCCATGCTGTCCTCAGAGATCAGAATACTAGTGCTTGACGGGTCAACCCCCCCCTCCGACGACGACCTTAAGCTGTTGGCCTTACTGGAGAAACCCGCCCTGGCGGCGCTCAACAAAAGCGATAAAGGCACCCTGCGGGAGTGGCGGGAGCTGCTGGACCGCATGGAAGACGTGCCCTACTTCGAAATATCCGCCCTCAACGGCGACGGGGTGGAGGAGCTGAAGGACCGAGTGGTGGAGACCTTCCTCTCCGGAAGCTCCCTGGAGGGGGCGGTGAGCCTCTTCCGGCATCAGGTGGAGGGCCTCAAGATGTCGGCTATGTGCCTTGAAGAGGCCGCCAAGGCCTCCTACCTGGACGCCATGACGCACCTGGCCTCAAAGGCAAGGCTCCACATGGGGTCCGCCATGGGAAGGGACACCACCGAGGAACTGCTGGACAGCGTGTTCTCCAACTTCTGCATAGGCAAGTGACGAAGGCCCTAAAGGGCGGTAAAACCTGGAGATCTTCGGAAGGAGGTGGCTTTCTTGCCAAGCTTCACCGAGTTCTCGATCAAAAGCTGCTCCATGATAGTACAAAGCGCGGGCCGAAGCGCTCAGAGCCTTAAGGAGCTCCGGGACGGCGTGGAGACGGTGCCGTCCCACTCCCTGAGCTATCACTTCTACGGTTACCTCATGAGGCCCAGGGCGGAACAGCTATACCACAACGACCTTTCCGCCTGGGTAGGCCAAAGCGTGGGAGACCAGATTTCCGCGGAGAAGCTTGATGCCCTGAACCCATCTTACTTCCCAACCCTTGAGGACTTACGGGAGGCGATCCTTGACGTGCTGGACGAGCCGGTGAGCTCGGGATCCTTCCTGGGCTGGGCAAGGGGAAGGAGCCGCTTCCACTTCCTCATGGCCACCATCCTGGTGTTTCAAACCGGCCTCTTCGCAAAGGATCCTCTGGAGCTGGCGGAGAAGCTCTCCCAGTGCCCTCCCGCCAGCGCCTTCTACCACTTCGTGGACGCAAGGCTCAGGACCGGATGCGGAGACGACTTCTCCCTGTGGCTTCTCTCCAGCGGGATACCACAAGAGGAGGTGTCGGGCCTAATGAGCATAGACCCCTATCTCATGTCCCTTCAGGCCCTTAAAAACCGCATCGTCGAGGAGCTTACCCTCATCGGCGGGAGGTGCCGCCCATGAGCCTTCTGGACCTTTACGTTGAACACTGCGGCCCCGAGGAGGTACGGCTCCTTAGGCAAATGGGGGCCATGCTGGAGGGGCAACGGCTGGTGCACGTCAACTCCACCCGCCGTGGAGGGGGCGTGGCGGAGATCCTGGAGAGGCTGGTGCCGCTGCAGAGGGAGCTGGGGATAGACTCCAACTGGGAGGGGATCGAAGGGGATCCGGCCTTTTTTGAGGTCACCAAGGCCTTCCACAACGCCCTGCAGGGCAAAAGGCAGGACATCACGGACTCGATGTTCGCCGCCTATGAGGCGGCGAACTTGAGGAACTGGGCTTCCATGAGGGACAAGCTGGAAGACGCGGACTTCGTGTTCATCCACGACCCCCAGCCCGCCATGCTGGCATCCCTCTCCGCCTCCAGGAGGGGGAAGTGGATATGGCGGTGCCACATAGACGCCAGCAACCCGGACCGCAAGGTCTGGAGGTACCTGGCAGGGCACGTAAGCCGATGCGACGCCGCCATCTTCTCCCTGCCGGACTTCGCCCAGCCCCTGGAAATACCGGCCTTTATAATACCCCCCGCCATAGACCCCGTAAGCCCCAAAAACCAGTACATCCCGCCGGAGGAGTGCGAGAGCATCCTCAGGCCCTTGGGCATAGACCTAAAGGACCCGTCCCATCTGGTGATCCAGGTGTCCCGCTTCGATCGTTTCAAAGACCCCTTAGGGGTCATGAGGGCCTGCGAGCTGGCCTCAAGACAGGTTAACCTAAGGCTCGTCCTGGCGGGCGGAGGGGCCGACGACGACCCGGAAGGCGCCGCGGTGCTGGAGGAGGTTTACCGGCGCGCTGAGAGGCTTCCATTCGCGAAGGTACTGCTGCTGCCGCCGGACGCCCACAGGGTCATAAACTCCCTCCAGCGATCGGCGCAGGTGGTGTTCCAAAAGTCCACCCGGGAGGGGTTCGGCCTTACCGTATCGGAGGCCCTATGGAAGGGCAAGCCGGTCATAGGTGGGGACACGGGGGGCATAAGGCTTCAGGTCCTAAACCAGATCACCGGTTACAGGGTGCAAACCCCCGAAGGGGGCTCCATGCGCCTGGTGGAGCTTTTAAACAACCCCAAGCAACGGGAGCGCATGGGTAAGGCCGGCAGGGAGCTGGTGAAGGAGCACTTCCTCATCACCCGGCTGCTCAGGAACCACCTTTCCCTCATGCTGGCCCTTAATACCGGGACGGCCTCCGATCGGGTGGAGGTGCTGTAGTTGATCCCCGCCCTAGCCCCCTTCTTCTCATGGGTATCCAGATCCAAAGAGCCCTGGCTTATGCTGGACTTCGACGGCACCATAGCCCCCTTCTGCGATAACCCCTTGAGCGTAAGGC